>JASLGD010000140.1 GCA_030150305.1 Caldimonas sp.
CGCGCGCCGCGGCGATCGCCTGCAGCTCGAGATGGCCGCCGCCGATCGTGCCGAGCGTGGCGTCGGCGCCGACGAGCATCCGCGTGCCGGCAGCGCGCGGCACCGAGCCGCGCGCGCGCGCCACTTCGACGACGACCGCGGCGCGCCGGTCGGCGAGCCAGCTGGCGGCAGCGCTGCGCAGCGCGCGCGCGTTCACGGCGAGCTCGTCCCTGCGCGCACCGCGGCGATCGCGCGCAGGATCGCTTCCGGCGTCGCCGGCGCGGCGAGCGGCGGATCGACGCGGTGATCGCCGACCGCCGAGACCGCATCGCGGATCGCGAACAAGACCGAGAACGCGAGCAGCAGCGGCGGCTCGCCGGTCGCCTTGCTGCGGTGGATCGTCTCGGCGACGTTGTCGTCGCCGCGCCCGTCCTTCCACAGCCGCACGTCGAACACCGGCGGGCAGTCGTTCGCGGTGGGGATCTTGTACGTGCTCGGCGCGTGCGTCAGCAGGACGCCCGCCTTCGCGCTGCCGTCGTTCGGATGCCAGACGAGCTCCTCGCTCGTCAGCCAGCCCATGCCCTGGATGAAGCCGCCCTCGACCTGACCGAGGTCGATCGCCGGGTTCAGCGTCTTGCCGGCGTCGTGCAGGAGGTGCGCGGCGACGAGCCGCCACTCGCCGGTCAGCGTGTCGACGACGACCTCGCTCACGGCGGCCCCGTAGGCGAAGTAGTAGAAGGGCTTGCCCTGCATCGTCTCGCGGTCCCACGACAGGCCGGGCGTCGCGTAGAAGCCGTCCGACCAGAGCTGGACGCGCGCCATGTACGCCTCGGCGACGAGCTCGCGAAAGCTCATCGCGATCGCGCTGCCGATCGCGACGCGGCCGGCGGCGAAGCGCACCTCGTCGGCAGCGACGCCCCAGCGCTCGCACGCGAACGCGACGAGTCGATCGCGGATCTGCAGCGCCGCGTCCTCGGCGGCCTTGCCGTTGAGGTCGCTGCCGGTCGATGCCGCGGTCGCCGACGTGTTGGCGACCTTGTGGGTGTCGGTCGCGCTGACGCGGACGGCGTCGAAGTCGACGCCGAGCGCGTGCGCGACGACCTGTGCGACCTTCGTGTGCAGCCCCTGGCCCATCTCGGTGCCGCCGTGGTTGACGAGCACCGAGCCGTCGCCGTAGACGTGGACGAGCGCGCCCGCCTGATTCAGGTGGACGAGGTTGAACGAGATGCCGAACTTGACCGGCGTCAGCGCAAGGCCGCGCTTGAGCACCTCGCTCTTGGCGTTGAAGGCGGCGATCGCGTCGCGCCGCGCGCGGTAGGCGCTCGTCCGCTCGAGCTCGTCGACGAGCGGCTGAATGATGTTGTCGGCGACGAGCTGCCCGTATGGCGTGACGTTGCGCTCGCCGGCATCGCCGCCGTTCGGGCTCGGCCCGTAGAAGTTGGCGCGACGCACGTCGAGCGGATCCTTGCCCAGCCGGCGCGCGATCGTGTCGATCGCGTGCTCGACCGCGATCGCGCCCTGCGGCCCGCCGAAGCCGCGAAACGCGGTGTTGCTCTGCGTGTTGGTGCGCCCCGAGTAGCCGTGGATCGCGACGTGCGGCAGCCAGTACGCGTTGTCGAAGTGGCAGATCGCTCGCGTCATCACCGGCCCCGAGAGGTCGGCCGAGAAGCCGGCGCGCGAGACCATCGTCAGCTCGGCGCCGACGATCCTGCCGTCGTCGTCGTAGCCGGCGTCGAGCTCGTAGTGGAAGCAGTGGCGGCGGCCGGTGATCAGGAAGTCGTCGTCGCGGTCGAGGCGCAGCTTCACCGGTCGGCCGAGGCGAGTCGCCGCGATCGCCGCGACGCACGCGAACAGGCCCGACTGCGACTCCTTGCCGCCGAAGCCGCCGCCCATCCGCCGGCACTCGACCTGGACGTGGTGCGAAGAGAGGCCGAGGCACTTGGCGACGAGGTGCTGCATCTCGCTCGGATGCTGCGTCGAGCAGTGGACGAAGACGCCGCGGTCCTCGCGCGGCACCGCGTACGAGACCTGGCCTTCGAGGTAGAACTGCTCCTGGCCGCCGACGTCGAAGGCGTCGGCGAGGCGGTGCGGCGCAGCGGCGATCGCAGCGCGCGCCTCGCCGCGCGCGAGGTGCATCGGCGGCAGCACGTAGCTCTGCGCGGCGTGCGCCTCGACGGGAGTGAGGATCGGCGCGAGCGGCTCGATCCTCAGCACGTCCTTCGCGAGCGCCGCGGCACGGCGCGCGAGGTCGCGCGTCTCGGCAATCACGGCGAACACCGGCTGGCCGACGTAATGGACGACGCCGTCGGCGAGGATCGGATCGTCGTGAATCACCGGACCGCAGTCGTTCGGACCCGGGATGTCGGCGGCGACGATGACGTCGACGACGCCGGCGAGCGCGGCGACGCGATCGCGATCGAACGCGACGAGGCGGCCGTGCGCCACCGGCGACAGGCCGAGCGCTGCATGCAGCGTCCCTGCGAGCTCGGGCAGGTCGTCGACGTAGGGGGCGGCGCCTGCGACGTGCAGATGCGCCGACTCGTGCGGCAGCGCGACGCCGACGCGCGCCGCGCTCTTGCCCGCCCTCGCGTCGGCAGCGGGCCGCAGCAGGCGCGGATCGAGCGCGCGGTTCACGGACTCGCTCCGATCGCGTCGGCGGCGATCGGCGCCGCCCAGACGCTCGTCGCCGCGGTGGCGAGCGGTGCGTCGCGGCGCGTCTCGAGCCAGAAGCGGCGCAGCAGGTTCTTCGCGACGTCGGTGCGGTACGCGGCGCTCGCGCGCAGGTCGGTGAGCGGCGTGAAGTCGCGCGCCAGCGCCTGCTGCGCGGCGACGAGCGCCTGCTCGTCCCAGCGCGCGCCGACGAGCGCGGCCTCGGCGCGGTGCGCGCGCGCGACCGTCGCCGCCATGCCGCCGAACGCGAGCCGCGCGGCGACGACGACGTCGGCGTCGTCGCGCTCGATCGCGAGCCCGGCGCAGACCGCGGAGATGTCGCAGTCGAACCGCTTCGAGACCTTGTACGCGCGAACGTCGCTGCGCGCTTGCGCGAACGGGACCTCGATCGCCTGCACGAACTCGCCCGGCGCGAGGACGTTTCGCATGTAGCCGGTGTAGAAGTCGGCGAGCGCGACGCGGCGGACGGCGTCGCCGGTGCGCAGCACGAGCGTCGCATCGAGCGCCATGAGGATTGGCGCAGAGTCGCCGATCGGCGAGCCGTTGGCGACGTTGCCGCCCATCGTTCCGGTGTGCCGCAGCGGCACGCCGGCAAAGCGCAGCCACACGTCGGTGAGCGCGGGCCAGCGCGCGACGAGCGCGCGCCATGCGTCCTCGAGCGTTGCGCCCGCGCCGATCGAGACGACGCCGTCGCGCTCCTCGATCGTCTTCAGCTCGTCGACCGCGCCGATGGAGAGCAGGACCGGCAACGGCCGGAACATCTTGTTGACCCACAGGCCGATGTCGGTCGAGCCGGCGAGGATGCGCGCTTCGGGATGCGCGATGCGCGCAGCGGCGAAGTCGGCGAGCGTGCGCGGCGCGAGGAACGTCGCGCCGGCGCCGTCGAGCGACGCGAGCGGCGGATCGCCGCGCAGCTGCTCGAGCGCGGCGACGACCGGTGCGGTGTCGAGCGCCGCCGCAGGCAGCTCGAACATGTGCTCGGCGGCGTCGACGATCGGCCGGTAGCCCGTGCAGCGGCAGAGGTTGCCCGAGAGCTCGTCGGCAATGCGGCGCCGCGACGGCCTTTGGCCGCGCGCGAGGTGGTGCTGGTACGTCGCCCAGAGCGACATCACGAAGCCCGGCGTGCAGAAGCCGCACTGCGACGCGTGGCAGTCGACCAGCGCCTGCTGCACCGGATGGAGCGCGCCGTCGCGCCTGCGAACGTCCTCGACGGTGAAGAGCGCCTTGCCGTCGAGCGTCGGCAGGAACTGCAGGCAGGCGTTCGCGGTGCGCAGACGCAGGCCGCCGACGACGTCCTCGGCGTCGCATGCCGCGGGAGCGAGCTCGGCGATGACGACGGTGCACGCGCCGCAGTCGCCTTCGTTGCAGCCTTCCTTTGTGCCGGTGCAGCGCGCGTCCTCGCGCAGCCAGTCGAGCACGGTGCGCGTCGTCGCCGCGGGCTCGACGGCGACGATGTCGCCGCGGTGGAAGAAACGGATCGGGCGGCTCGCCATGGCCTCGATGGTATACACGCGTCTCGCATACGCGCGTCTCGCATGGCCCCGCCGACCTCCGTCACCGCTGCCGCGCCGGGTTCCGGCGACGGCGTCGGCGAGCGCATCGCGATCCGCGGCGACCTGCTCGATTTCGTCGCCGAGCCCGAGTGGGGTGCGACCGAGTCCGGCGCGCTGCGCTTCCGGGCCGACCACTGGCTGCTCCTCGAGCGCGGCCGCATCGTCGCGGTGCATCCGGATGCGCCCGACGACAGCTGGAGGCGCGACGACCACGGCGGCCGCCTCGTCCTGCCGGGATTCGTCGACAGCCACGTCCACAGCGGGCAGATCGACGTCATCGCGAGCTACGGCACCGAGTTGCTCGACTGGCTGACGACGCACACCTTCCCGGCCGAGGCGCGCCATCGCGACCGTGCGCACGCCGAGGCCGCGGCGGCGCACTTCGTCGACGCGCTGCTCGCGCACGGCACGACGACCGCGGTCGTCTTTCCGACCGTGCACGCGCAGTCGGTCGACGCGCTCTTCGCGGCCGCCGAGGCGCGCGGCATGCGCCTCGTTGCCGGCAAGGTGCTGATGGACCGCAACGCGCCCGCCGACCTCGTCGACGACGTCGCGACCGCGGAGCGCGACATGGAGGCGCTGATCGCGCGCTGGCACGGCCGCGCGCGCCTCGCCTACGCCGTCACGGTGCGCTTCGCGCCGACGAGCTCGCGCGAGCAGCTCGCGCTCGCCGGGCGACTCTGCCGCGCCGACCCGACGCTCTACATGCAGACGCACGTCGCCGAGAACCGCGCCGAGGTCGACTGGGTGCGCGCGCTCTTTCCCGAAGCGCGCAGCTACCTCGACGTCTACGCCGACGCCGGGCTGCTCCATGCGCGCAGCGTCTTCGCGCACGGCATCTGGCTCGACGACGCCGACCGCGCCGCGCTCGCCGGCGCCGGCGCGCAGATCGCGCATTCGCCGTCGTCGAACCTGTTCCTCGGCAGCGGCCTCTTCGGCTGGCGCGCGGCGAAGGACGCCGGCGTGCACGTCAGCCTCGCGAGCGACGTCGGCGGCGGCACGAGCCTGTCGATGCTGCGCACGATGGCCGATGCCTACAAGGTGCAGGCGATGCGCGGCGAGCGC
>JASLGD010000143.1 GCA_030150305.1 Caldimonas sp.
GGCAACGCGCCGGGCACCGGAACCAACACGCCGAACGCGGCGACCTCGAGCGTTGCCGCGGTGCCGATGCAACAGCCCGCGAACGCCATCTACGACTTCATTCCGGCCACCGCCGCCCCGGTCGGCCCGAACGACTTCACGCGCGACGTCGCCGCGAACGCGAACTGCCAGCTCTGCCACCGCCAGCTCGGCGGCGTGCCGGGCCTGAGCGCCGACGACGCCGCGGCGGGCTTCCACGGCGGCAGCCGCAACAACGTCCAGTACTGCGACGTCTGCCACACCGATCAGCGCCGCTACGGCTACACCGAGGCGACCGTCGCGTCGAGCAACGGCGCGATCCGGACGTTCTCGGGCGACACCCGGATCGTCGACGGCCGCGCCGTCGGCAACCTGCCGAATCTGATCCACAAGAAGCACCTCGGGCCGCTGCTCGTGCACCAGAACTACAGCTTCGCCGGCGCCCTGCTCAACGAGACGACGTACCCGCAGGACATCCGCAACTGCACGACGTGCCACGACGGCTCGAGCACGATCTCGCGCACGACGAAGACCAAGGACGGCGACAACTGGCTGAAGAATCCGAGCGCGCTCGCCTGCGGGGCGTGCCACGACGGCATCAACTTCAAGACCGGCACCGGCGTGACGCTCGCCGACGCGGCTGCCGGCAAGAATCAGACGAACATCAACGGCACCGGCATCGCGCACCCGGCGGGCCCGCTGCCCGACGACTCGCAGTGCGCGCTCTGCCACAAGTCGAACGGAACCTTCCCGCAGGCCGACATCAACCTGGCGCACTTCCCCGTCACGCCGCCCAACCCGCAGAACTCGCTGCTCGCGAACGGCACCAACGCGAACACGAACGCGGCATGGATCGCCTCCGGCGGCTCGTTCGGTCGGCTGCCGCCGGGCGCCATCTCGGTGACCTGGGACGTCAAGAGCGTGTCGCGCAACGCCAGCAAGCAGCCGGTGATGGTCTTCCGCTGGCTGCAGAACGGCCAGCCGGTCGCGTTCAACAACTTCGCGACCGCGACGGTCGATCCCGCGACCAACCAGAAGGAGATGTGGCCCAACTTCATGGGCTCGCCGAGCGCGTATTTCGTCTTCGCCGTCCCCGAGGACAACATCACCGCGCCCGCCGACTTCAACGCCTCGGCGTCCGGCTACCTTCGCAAGATCTGGGATGGCACCGCGAGCGGCACGGGCGCGGGAACGCTCACCGGACCCGACGCGAACGGCTACTACACCGTGACGCTGACCGGCGTGACGATCCCCGACAACGCGGTCATGCTGACCGGCGGGATGGGCTACTCGTACAACGTGACGAGCACGCTGCCGCTCACGCAGACGAACCTGCCGGGCTATCCGACTGCCGTGCCGACCAACCCGACGTACGCCGGCACCAACCAGCGCACCGGCGGGCTGATCGTGATCGCCCCCAACGTGCAGAAGGTCGCGACCAACTACACCGGCCGGCGCGCGATCGTCGAGGACGAACGCTGCAACAAGTGCCACCAGGAGCTCGGCACGTTCACCGAGGACGCGTTCCACGCCGGCCAGCGCAACGACGGCACGACGTGCTCGTGGTGCCACACCCCGAACCAGAACACCAACGGCTGGTCGGGCGACTCCACGGCATTCGTGCACGCGATCCATGCGTCGGCCAAGCGGCAGAACCCGTTCTACTGGCACGCGAACTCGCAGACCGACAGCTTCGCCGACGTCACGTACCCGGGCGTGCTGAGCGCGTGCCAGACGTGCCACCTGCCGGGAACGTACGACCTGAGCGCGAGCGCGTCGCAGAGCGCGTCGGGCCAGACCGACGGCGTCGACAAGCGCCTGTGGCGCACCGTCGCGACGGGCACGCCCGCAGCCGACTTCAAGAACTCGCCCTGGATCGTCGCCGGCACCGCGTACGGCAGCGGCTTCGGCTTCAACGCCGGCACCGGCGTGACGACGCCGGCGGCCAACACGACCCGGGTCACCTCGCCGACGGCCGCTGTGTGCTCTGCCTGTCACGACAAGGCGGACCCGATCTCGCATTTCAAGATCAACGGGGCGGCGTTCTACACGCAGCGCGACCAGGCGATCGCGAACACCAACGAGACCTGTCTGATCTGCCACGGCACGGGGCGCATTGCCGACATCGCAGTCGTGCATCCGGGCAATTGATGATCGAGGCTCGCTCGTCTCGGCGGAGACCGATCCGAACGAAGTCGGATCCGCCGGCTGCGCAGGCCGTTGAACGCGACCGGAGGAAGAGGATGAGGCTGAGCTTCATTGGCGCCTTGGTCGGGATGGCGATCGCCGGGCACGCGACCGCGACCTCGAACGCGCCCGGTGCAGCGGCGCCGGACGCCGCGCAACGCGTGCCGTCGGCGACGCCGAGCGCGATTCCTCCCCGGCACCGACCTGCGCCCGTCGAACACTACGTCGACCTCAACAGCGCGACCCGCAGCGAACTGATGACGCTCCCGGGCGTCGGCAAGACGGAGGCCGAGCGCATCATCGCCAACCGACCGTACCTGGTGAAGACGGACCTCGTCAGCAAGAACGTGCTGGCAGTGGGTCCGTTCCTGTCGATCAAGCGCTTCGTGGTCGCGATGCCGAAGTCGGTGACCCAGGCCAAGCACTGATGGCGGCGCTGCGCGGCCGCATCGCCCTCGTGCTTCTCGCGCTGACGGGGGTGCTCGGCGGCCCGGGCGCATCGGCGCAAGCCGAGGGCAATGCCGCGAGCGCGCCCGCTGCCAGGGCTCCTGCGGCGGATGCAGCGACGAGCGCGCCGGCCAAGCCGCGCAAGCCGCTGCCGCCGCGCGAGCAGTACAGCGACGAGGGCGCCGACACGTGCCTGGGCTGCCACGACGACG
>JASLGD010000170.1 GCA_030150305.1 Caldimonas sp.
GCGAGACATTCCGTTGACCTGCGTCAACAGTCGCCGCCCTCTCCCTCCTTAGCCTTTCGCGATCCCGAGGAGAGCGGCACATGCTGCAGATCAGGTTCCACGGCCGCGGCGGTCAGGGCGTCGTCACCGCCGCCGAGCTGCTTTCGATCGCGGCGTTCGAGCAGGGCCGCCACGCGCAGGCGTTCCCGAGCTTCGGCTCGGAGCGCACCGGCGCGCCGGTCGTCGCGTTCTGCCGCATCGACGACCGTGAGATCCGCCTGCGCGAGCCGATCGTCGCACCCGACGTGCTGATCGTCCAGGACCCGACGCTGCTCCACCAGGTCGACGTGTTCCAAGGCCTCGGAGCCGAGGGCTACGTGCTTATCAACAGCCGGCGCGGGTTCGACGAGCTCGGTGTCGCAGACGTCACGCGGCGCTTTCGCCGCGAGCGGCTGCTGACGGTTCCCGCGACCGAGATCGCGCTCAAGCACCTCGGGCGACCGCTGCCGAACGCGGTGCTGCTCGGCGGCTTCGCCGCGCTCACCGGGATCGTCACGCTCGACGCCGTCGCCCACGCGATCCGCGAGAAGTTCAGCGGCAAGGTCGCCGACGGCAACGTCGCCGCCGCGACCGAGGCGCACCGCGCCGTTCGCCACGCACTCGACGAGGTCGCCGATGCTCCAGCAAGCTGAAGGGTCGCACGCCGTCGCCGAGGCGGTCGCGCTCTGCCGTCCCGACGTCGTCTGCGCGTATCCGATCTCGCCGCAGACGCACATCGTCGAAGGGCTCGGCGAGCTGGTGAAGAGCGGCCGGCTCGCGCCGTGCGAGTTCATCAACGTCGAGAGCGAATTCGCGGCGATGAGCGTCGCGATCGGCGCGTCGGCCGCGGGCGCGCGCGCCTACACCGCGACCGCGAGCCAGGGGCTCCTCTTCATGGCCGAGGCGGTCTACAACGCCTCGGGGCTCGGGCTGCCGATCGTGATGACGGTCGCGAACCGCGCGATCGGCGCGCCGATCAACATCTGGAACGACCACAGCGACGCGATGAGCCAGCGCGACAGTGGCTGGCTGCAGCTCTACGCGGAGACGAACCAGGAAGCGGTCGATCTCCACATCCAGGCGTTCGAGCTCGCCGAGGAGCTGTCGATGCCGGTGATGGTGTGCATGGACGGCTTCATCCTGACGCATGCCGTCGAGCGCATCGACGTCCCGGAGCAGGCCGACGTCGACGCGTTCCTGCCGCCGTACGTGCCCCGCCAGGTGCTCGACCCCGACGAGCCGGTGTCGATCGGCGCGATGGTGGGGCCGGAGGCGTTCATGGAGGTGCGCTACCTCGCCCACGCGAAGCAGCTGTCGGCGCTCGAGCACATCCCGCGCATCGCGGCGGAGTTCGAGGCTCGCTTCGGCCGCGCGTCGGGCGGACTCGTGCGGGGCTACCGCTGCGACGACGCCGAGACGATCGTCGTCGCGCTCGGATCGGTGATCGGCACGCTCAAGGAAGCCGTCGACGCGTTGCGCGCCGACGGCATGCGCATCGGCGTCCTCGGCATCCAGTCGTACCGGCCGTTCCCGCTCGCCGCGGTGCGCGCCGCGCTGCACGGCGCACGCCGCGTCGTCGTCCTCGAGAAGAGCTTCTGCGTCGGCCTCGGCGGCGTCGTCTCGACCGACGTCCGCGTCGCGCTCTCGGGCCTGCAGCTGCACGGCTACACGGTCGTCGCCGGTCTCGGCGGCCGCGCGATCACGCGCGCGTCGCTCGAGCGGATGCTGCGAGACGCCGCTGCCGATCGTCTCGAGCCGTTGACCTTCCTCGATCTCGACCGCCGGATCGTCGACCGCCAGCTCGCTCGCGAAGCGCAGACGCGGCGGAGCGGGCCCATCGCCGAGAACCTGCTGCGCGACGTCGGCACCGTCGCTGCGAAGGTGGCGTGATGGACCAGCCCGTCAAGTCGGACCAGACCGTCAGGTTCTACCAGACCGGCACGTTCACGGTCGGCAATCGCCTGCTCTCGCCCGAGCTGCGCACGGTGCAGGCATCGATGGCGCGCAGCAACGCGCTCAACTCGGGCCACCGCGCCTGCCAGGGCTGCGGCGAGGCGCTCGGCGCGCGCTACGCGATCGATGCCGCGATGCGCGCGACCTCGAAGCGGCTGATCGCGGCCAACGCGACCGGCTGCCTCGAGGTCTTCTCGACGCCGTATCCCGAGTCGTCGTGGCAGCTGCCGTGGATCCACTCGCTGTTCGGCAACGCCGCCGCGGTCGGCACCGGGATCGCCGCTGCGCTGCACGTGCGTGCGCTGAAAGCCGGCCGCGCCGCGAGCGACGTCCGCGTCATCGCGCAGGGCGGCGACGGCGGCACGACCGACATCGGCTTCGGCTGTCTTTCCGGAATGTTCGAGCGCAACGACGACGTCCTCTACATCTGCTACGACAACGAGGCGTACATGAACACCGGCGTGCAGCGCAGTTCGGCGACGCCGCCGGCGGCGCGCACGGCGACGACGACCGCGGTCGGCGCCGCTCCCGGCGCCGAGTTCGGCAAGGGCAAGAACGTGCCGATGATCGCGATCGCGCACGAGATCCCGTACGTCGCGACTGCGACCGTCGCCGACCTGCACGACCTCGAGGCGAAGGTCGAGCGCGCGATGGCGATTCGCGGCGCGCGCTACCTGCACGTCCTCGTGCCCTGCCCGCTCGGCTGGGGAGCGGCGAGCCAGGACACGATCCGCCTCGCGCGGCTGGCGCGCGAAACGGGCATCTTTCCGGTGTTCGAAGCCGAGCACGGCGAGCTCACGCGCGTCGCGAAGATCCGCCGCCGCGTTGCCGTCGACGAGTACCTGAAGCCGCAGAAGCGCTTCGCGCACCTGTTCGGAGCGAACGGCCGCGCCGACCTGCTGCAGCGCATCCAGGACGGCGCCGACCGCAACATCCGCCGCTTCGGGCTGCTCGACGAGGAGCACGTCGCATGACGATGGCCAAGCCGTTCGCGATCACGCTCGACCCGGGCTCGTCGCTCGCCAACAAGACCGGCTCGTGGCGCACCGAGCGTCCGGTCTACGTCGACCGGCTGCCGCCGTGCAACGCCGAGTGCCCCGCCGGCGAGGACATCCAGGGCTGGCTCTACCAGGCCGAAAGCGGCAGCTACGAGGCGGCGTGGCGCCACCTGACGCGCGACAACCCGTTCCCCGCGATCATGGGCCGCGTCTGCTACCACACGTGCGAGAGCAAGTGCAATCGCGGGCAGATCGACGACCCGGTCGGCATCAACTCGGTCGAGCGCTTCCTCGGCGACGAGGCGATCCAGCAGCGCTGGCGCTTCAACCGGCCCGCCAACGAGTCGGGCAAGCACGTCCTCGTCGTCGGTGCCGGGCCTTCGGGCATGTCGGCGGCGTACCAGCTGCGCCGCCTCGGCCACGCCGTCACCGTCATCGAGGCCGGGCCGGTGCTCGGCGGGATGATGCGCTTCGGCATCCCGCGCTACCGCTTGCCGCGCGACGTGCTCGATGCCGAGATGCAGCGCATCGTCGACATGGGCGTGACGGTGCGCCTCGGCACGAAGGTCACCGACATCGTGCAGACGATGAAGGACGGCGGCTTCGACGCCGCGTTCCTCGCCGTCGGCGCGCACATCGCCAAGCGCGCGTTCATCCCGGCGAAGGACTCGTCGCGCATCCTCGACGCCGTTTCCGTGCTGCGCTCGATGGAGGGCGAAGCGCCGCCGCAGCTCGGCCGCCGCGTCGTCGTCTACGGCGGCGGCAACACGGCGATCGACGTCGCGCGCACGGCCAAGCGCCTCGGTGCGACCGAGGCGGTCATCGTCTACCGCCGCACCCGCGAGAAGATGCCCGCGCACGACTTCGAGGTCGAGGAGGCGCTCGAGGAAGGCGTCATGGTCAAGTGGCTCTCGACGATCAAGCAGGCCGACGGCGGCGTGCTGAAGATCGAGAAGATGGCGCTCGACGCCAAGGGCAACCCGCAGCCGACCGGCGAGTTCGAGACGCTCGCCGCCGATTCGCTCGTCCTCGCGCTCGGCCAGGACGTCGACCTGTCGCTGCTCGAGCGCGTCCCGCTCCTCGAGATCGAGGACGGCGTCGTCCGCGTCGACCCGCAGACGATGATGACGTCGTATCCGGGCCTGTTCGCCGGCGGCGACATGGTGCCGGCGGAGCGCAACGTCACCGTCGCGATCGGCCACGGCAAGAAGGCGGCTCGGCACATCGACGCGTGGCTGCGCGGCGTCAGGCTCGCGCAGGCAGCGAAGCATGCGCCGGCGACGTTCGAGCGCGTCAACCCCTGGTACTACAGCGACGCGCCGAAGACGGTGCGTCCGCAGCTCGACCTGGCGCGGCGCACCAGCAGCTTCGACGAGGTCCAGGGCGGGCTCACCGAGAGCAACGCGCTCTTCGAGGCGCGACGATGCCTCAGCTGCGGCAACTGCTTCGAGTGCGACAACTGCTACGGCGTCTGCCCCGACAACGCGGTCGTCAAGCTCGGCCCCGGCAACCGCTTCGCGTTCAACTACGACTACTGCAAGGGCTGCGGCGTCTGCGTCGCCGAGTGCCCGTGCGGCGCGATCGAGATGGTCGCCGAGGACGTCTGACGCCTGCCTGCGGCTACGCCGGGATGCCGTCGAGCAGGCGCTGCAGGCCGGTCGCGTCGGTCACCTCGATCAGACGCTGGCGAACGACGAGCAGGCCGCTCGCCTGAAAGCCCGAGAGCGTCCGGCTCACGGTCTCGGGCGTGAGCCCGAGGAAGCTGCCGATCTCCTCCCGGCTCATCCGCAGCAGGAGCGCCGTCGGCGAGAAGCCGCGGGTTGCGAGTCGCTGCACCAGGTCGAGGAGGAACGCGGCGACGCGCTCCTCGGCGATCATGCTGCCGAGTTGCAGCATCGCCTGGTGCCCGGCGGCGATCTCTTCGCTCATCACGCGGTGAAAACTCGCCTGCAGCGACGGCGCCTCGCGCTGGAGCGCCTCGAACTCGGCGAGCGGGACGACGCAGACCTGCGAATCCTCGAGCGCGACCGAGTCGACCTGGTGGACGCCCGAACCGATGCCGCTCAGCCCGATCAGCTCGCCGGCCATCTGGAAGCCCGTGATCTGCTCTTCGCCCCGGCGCGAGCGAACGAACGTCTTGAAGAAGCCCGTCCGCACTGCGAACAGGGCCTCGGCACGATCGCCGGCGCGAAACAGGGTGTCGCCGCGTGCGATCTTGCGCTGGCCGCCGACGAGACGGTCCTCGACGCACTCGAGCTCTTCGCACGTGAGGCCGGCGGGCAGGCAGATCTCGCGCAGGTTGCAGCTCGAGCAGCGGATCAGCCGCGTCGCGTTGGATGGCGGGCGGATCAGCGTCGAGCTCAGGCTTCCATTCGTCGTCGTCGCTGCCATGGAGCCAGTCTAGGCAGCGCTCGCTCACAGGGCCTTGACGCACGCCGAGTGCGCCGCGCCGGGGCCGTGATCTGCATCAAGCGGCGATCGCCGTCGCCGCCTAGAGTCCGGGTGATCTCGACCCTCGCGAGGACGCTCCATGGTGCCCGACGCGCATCGCCTGCTGCGCAACCAGCTCGCCGCGTCGCTTCCGCCGCAGCGCCTCGTCACCGATCCGCTTCGCCTGCTCGCGTGGGGAAGCGACGCGAGCTTCTACCGCCTCGTTCCCAAGCTCGTCGTCGTCGTCGAGGACGAGGCCGAGCTCCGCCACGTCCTCGCGTGCTGCGCGCGCCTCGGCACGCCGGTGACGTTTCGCGCCGCGGGCACGAGCCTGTCGGGGCAGGCCGTCACCGACTCCGTGCTCGTGATGCTCGGCGACGGCTGGCGCGGCATCCGCATCGCCGCCGACGCGGCGACGATCGCGCTGCAGCCGGGCGTCATCGGTGCCGCGGCCAACCGGGCGCTGGCGCCGTCCGGCAGGAAGATCGGCCCCGATCCGGCATCGATCGACGCCGCGATGGTCGGCGGCATCGCCGCCAACAACGCGAGCGGCATGTGCTGCGGCACGGCACAGAACAGCTACCACACGCTGGCCGGCGTCCGCGTCGTCCTCGCCGACGGCACCGTGCTCGACACGCGCGACGCGGCGAGCCGCGCCGAGTTCGTCCGCGACCGCGCCGATCTCGTCGAAGCGCTCGCCGAGCTCGCGCGCGCCACGCAGGCGAGCGCGGGGCTCGCGGCGCGCATCCGCCACAAGTTCCGCCTGAAGAACACGACCGGCTACAGCCTCAACGCGCTGGTCGACTTCAGCGACCCGATCGACGTCCTCGCGCATCTCATGATCGGCTCGGAGGGGACGCTCGGATTCATCAGCGAGATCACCTACCGCACGGTCGAGGAGCACCCGCACAAGGCGAGCGCGCTTGTCCTCTTCGACCGCCTCGAAACCGCGTGCAGCGCGGTGACGCGGCTGAAGACGACGCCGGTCGCCGCGGTCGAGCTGCTCGACCGCGCGTCGCTGCGCTCGGTCGAGGCCAAGCCCGGGATGCCCGAAGCGCTCGCCACGCTGCCCGACGACGGCGCGGCGCTGCTGATCGAGACGCGCGCAGCGACCGCCGCCGCGCTCGCGGTCCGCATCGATGCGATCGCGACCGCGCTCGCGTCGTTCGAGCTGGCGCGACCGCTCCGCTTCGCAACCGACGCCGCCGAAGCGGCGGCGCTCTGGAACGTCCGCAAGGGCATGTTCCCCGCAGTCGGCGCGGTGCGTCCGACCGGGACGACCGTCATCATCGAGGACGTCGCGTTTCCGGTCGAGCACCTCGCCGCGGCGACGCTCGACCTGCAGGCACTGCTGCGCGCGTTCGGCTATCGCGAGGCGATCATCTTCGGCCACGCGCTCGAGGGCAATCTCCACTTCGTCTTCACGCAGGACTTCGGCAGCGCCGCCGAGATCGACCGCTATCGCCGCTTCATGGACGCGATGTGCGCGATGGTGGTGGCGAAGTACGACGGCTCGCTCAAGGCCGAGCACGGCACCGGCCGCAACGTCGCGCCCTTCGTGCGGATGGAA
>JASLGD010000175.1 GCA_030150305.1 Caldimonas sp.
ACGCTCGCCGAGAAGCTGCGCGCGGGCGGCGCCGGCATCCCGGCGTTCTTCACCCGCACCGGCGTCGGCACGCTCGTCGCCGAGGGCAAGGAGACGCGCGAGTTCGACGGCCACACGTACATCCTCGAGCGCGCGCTCCAGCCCGAGCTGGCGCTCGTCAAGGCGCAGCGCGCCGACAAGTCCGGGAACCTCGTGTTCCGGCGCACCGCGCGCAACTTCAATCCCGCTGCGGCGATGGCCGGCAAGGTGACCATCGCCGAGGTCGAGGAGATCGTCGAGACGGGCGCGATCGACCCCGACGCCGTCCATCTTCCCGGCATCTACGTCCACCGCATCGTGCTGAACGCGCACCCCGAGAAGCGGATCGAGAAGCGGACGCTGCGCGCCGCGGCGCCGCTCGAGACGAAGCCGGCCGCCGCGGCGGCGGCGAGGGTGGCGATCGACGCGATCGCCAAGGCCGCAGACAAGACGGGAGCCTGAGCATGGCCTGGACGCACGACGACATGGCGGCGCGCGCCGACCAGGAGCTGCGCGACGGCTTCTACGTGAACCTCGGCATCGGCTTGCCGACGCTCGTCGCCAACCACGTGCCTCCCGGCATCGAGGTCTGGCTGCAGAGCGAGAACGGCATGCTCGGCATCGGCCCGTTCCCGACCGAGGACGAGGTCGACGCCGACCTCATCAACGCCGGCAAGCAGACCGTGACGACGCTGCCCGGCTCGTCGATCTTCGGCTCGCACGACTCGTTCGCGATGATCCGCGGCGGCAAGATCAACCTCTCGATCCTCGGCGCGATGCAGGTGAGCGAGAAGGGCGACCTCGCCAACTGGATGATTCCGGGCAAGATGGTCAAGGGCATGGGCGGCGCGATGGACCTCGTCGCCGGCGTCGAGCGCGTGCTCGTGCTGATGGAGCACGTCGCGCGCAAGAAGGACGGCACGTTCGACCTCAAGATCCTGCCGAAGTGCACGCTGCCGCTGACCGGCGTCGGCGTCGTCAACCGGATCATCACCGACCTCGCGGTGCTCGACGTCACGCCGCAGGGGCTGAAGGTCAGCGCGGTCGCCGAGGGGGTGTCGCGCGACGAGCTGCAGTCGAAGACCGGCGTGCCGCTGCTCTTCTGAACGCGGGCGCGGCGCGCGAGGCGCGCCCGGCCCGCGCCGTCAGCTCTCCTGCTGGCGGCGGATTTCCTTGCGCTTCATCTCGAGATACTCGCTCTGCTCCATCTCGTGGAGCTGCTGGGCGTAGCGCTCGGTGCTCGCGTACCACTCGCGGATCCGCTTCTCGGGCTGCTCGGCGGCGGGCAGGCCGTACGCCGAGAGATACGCGTCGATCGCGAGGTAGTAGCGCATCGTGTTGCGCTCGAGCAGTCCGAGCACGCCGCCCTGGTAGACGGGCTTGCCGTCGGGCTTGCGATCGACGATCGTGAAGCCGACCTTCTGGCTGCCGATCGTCGAGAGATACGTCTGCATCGCCATCTTGGCGGCGAAGCCGTAGCCGTAGGCGTACGACATGTGGATCACGGTGCGGTTGGCGTCGATCGGCACGGCCTCGACCTGGATCCGGTAGTTCTTGGTGCTGAGCGGCCCTTCGTCGGCGCTCAGCAGCACCTGCAGGTAGTCGGCCGTCGACGCCGCGACGCGGTAGCCGAAGTCGAGCTCGTACGCGTCCTCGACCGGCTGGTCGAACTTGCGGCCGACGGCGAGCGCGACCTTCTTCGGCGTCCCGGTGCTCGCCTTGCAGCGCTTGACGTTGAGATGCAGGATCAGGATGTCGCACCAGTGCTCGGCCGAGACGAGCGCCTGTTGCACGGTCGCGAACGGATGCTCGACGATCGCGTAGACGTCGCCCTTGAGATCCCCCGAGGTCTGCGTCGATTCGAGGACGAGCGGCCGGCCGAACTGGTTGTTGGCGAACTTGTCCTGCAGCGCGGCGTAGCGCGCCTTCAGCGTCGCCGCGTCCTGCGCGAACGCGCCCGGCGCGAGCGCGAGCGAGAGCGCGATCGCGACCGAAGCCGCCGCGAGCGCGCGGGAAAGCGGGCGGATGCTCATAGCCAGTACTCCCAGAGGCGGGCGAACCCCTCCTTCATGCGCGTCGTGATCGGGCGCTTGCGCCAGGATTCGAGCGTGACCTGGTCGGAGACCGCGAGGTCGCGCTCGAACGCCTCGCGCATCTTGGCGCCGAAGTCGGTGCCGAGGATGACGGCGCTCAGCTCCTGGTTGTGTAGGAAGCTGCGCCAGTCGAGGTTGGTCGAGCCCACGGTCGACCAGACGCCGTCGATCACCGCGGTCTTGGCATGGAGAAGCGCGGCGCGGCGCTCGTAGAGCTTGACGCCGCCTTCGAGCAGCGTTTCGTAGTGCGCGCGGCCGGCGTGGAAGACGAGCGAGGAATCGGTCGTGCTCGGCACGAGCAGCTTGACGTCGACCCCGCGCTTGGCCGCGCCGATCAGTGCCCGCTCGAGCTGCGGATCGGGAACGAAGTAGGCGTTGGTGATGAGGATCTCGCTCTCGGCGCTGTTGATCGCCGAGATCAGCGTCACGTAGATCTGGCTGAACGCGTCGTCGGGAGAGCTGCCGAGCGCGCGCACGACCGCCGGGCCGCGCTGCTGCAGCGGCGGGAAGTACTTGCGCGGCGCCGGCGTCGGGCCCTTCTGCGAGTCCCACGACGCGAAGAAGAGCTTCTGCAGCTCGGCGACCACCGGCCCCTCGACGAGCAGGTCGGTGTCGCGCCACGGCAGCGCATCCTTCTTGCCGCCGTGCGAGCCGCCGCTCGATCCGCCGGCACTGCCGCGGCTCGGGCTGCTGGAATAGACGCTGCTGATGTTGATGCCGCCGAGCACCGCGCTCGCGCCGTCGACGACGAGGAGCTTGCGGTGGTCGCGGTGGTTGACGTCCCAGCCCGCCTTCGCTTCGAGCGGATTCACGGGGTTGAAGGTCACGACCGCGACGCCGGCATCCTGCAGCCGCTGGAAGAACTCCTTGGGCGTGCCGAGCGTGCCGACCGCGTCGTGGAGCAGGTTCACCTGCACGCCGGCGGCCTGCTTGGCGATGAGGGCGTCGGCGAGACGGCGCCCGGCCTCGTCGTCCTCGAGGATGTACGTCTCCATGTTGATGCTGTCGCGCGCCGACGCGATCAGGCTGAACATCGTCGCGTACGTGTTCGGGCCGTCCTGCAGCAGCGTCACCCGGTTGCCGAGGATGAGCGGGCTGTCGGAGATCGCCTGCTCGAGCGCAAGGTGGCGCGCGAGAACGTCGCTGCCGCTGCCGTTGGCGAGCTTGTCGATGATCTCGCGGCTGCGCTCGGGCGAGAGGATCCGTCCGTTGGCTGCCTGCAGCTGCACGTTCGACGGGTCGACGCTCGCCATGTCGGGCGTGATCACCGGCAGCGAGCTGCAGCCTGCGAGCGCGATCGCCGTCGCGACCGAGCCGCGTGCCAGCCAGCGCCTGATCGGCGACGCGAAGTTCACTCTTTGTTCTCCTGGTTGCGACGCCGGCAGCGACGATGTCTCACGCCGCCGCGAGCGCGCGCGCGGCTTCGGTGACGAGCGCCGGGCCGCGGTAGATGAAGCCGGTGTAGAGCTGCACGAGGTCGGCGCCGGCAGCGCGCTTGGCGCGCGCGTCGTCGGCCGACATCACGCCGCCGACGCCGATGATCGGGACACCTGCACCCAACGCGCGACGAAGCCTCGCGATGACGCGGTCGGCGCGATCGCGCAGCGGCGCG
>JASLGD010000230.1 GCA_030150305.1 Caldimonas sp.
TCGCCCGGACGCGCGTGGTAGATGGTCGAGACGCTCGGCACTTCCTTGTAGATCTCCTTCGACGCCGTGTAGTAGTAGAGCGCGATCGAGCGCCGATAGACGCCCTCGGGCGTCGTCAACGGATCGGGGTGGCCGTGGAACGAGTCCGCATCGGTGTTGAAGATGACGGCGCGATTGAAGACCGGCATCACCTCGCGCTGCTTCTCCTTCATCTCGCGGTCCCACAGCTCGAGCGCGCCGCCCCACTCCGGCCGCCATTCCTCGTTGAGGTAGATGATGACGTTGATGCGGCGGTGCAGATGCAGCTGCTCGTTGATGCGAAAGTCGGCGTGGATGCCGAGCTTGCCCCCGCGCGCGGTCTCGTGATAGCCGCCGCCGACGAAGTACGGGTCCGGAATCAGCCCCTGGATCGTCGTCAGGCCCTCGAGGAACTCGAGCATCGGACGGGAGTTGAAGAAATGGAACAGCTGGCGCGCCGGCGCCTCGCACTCCTCCGGCAGAATCTGCCGCTTGTGCAGGCCCGCGTACCCCATGTCGAACACCCGATCGGACTGCAGCCGCTCGCGCGGGAAGTGCTGCAGCGCCAGACGCGCGACCTGCTCGGGCAGGAAGTCGTCGACGACGATGTGGGGGAACGGCTCGGCGAAACAGTATTCGCCGGATCGGGCCTCTCCCGCGCGGCGCGCGGTCACCGGGTCGAGAGCAAGTCCGCTCGATGCTTCGATGGGCAACACCGGGCTCAACTGGCTGACTCCATAACGTTCCACGGGCAACAGATGCGCAGAGCCGGAGAGCGGATTGTCGCCGGTGAGGCCCCGGTTTGCACGGGCGCGGGCGGGCGAGATTGTGAACCACGCGCCGTCGAAGGGACCGCGTGTCGCCGTTCGTCGCGACCACGGAGCCCGCTCGCGCTCCCGATCGCCTTGGCGAACGACATGCCGGCCCGCGCCGCCGCGAGCCGGCGGCATGGTCGTTGCTGAGAGCGTCCCCGGTTCTCCACCGCCGCAGCCGACATGGGTCCGCCCGACAGCGACAACGTTCTCGGCGCACGCGCCTTCTTCGCCCATTTCGACGCGTATGTCGTCAACCTTCCCGCGCGGGAAGATCGACGCGCCGAATTCGGCGGTCAGCTGAAGTCGATCGGCCTCGGCTGGGACGCGGTGCACCTCTTCCCTGCGATCCGCCCCGCGGATGCGGGCCCGTTCGCGTCGATCGGCACCCGTGGCTGCTTCCTCAGCCAGCTCGAGGTGCTGCGCAGGGCGCGCGACAAGCCCGTCCTGATCCTCGAGGACGATCTCAACTTCTCGCGCGACTTCGGCGAGCGCGCCGGCGCCATCGTCGAATTCCTGCGCGCGAACCCGTGGGGCATGTTCTACGGCGGCCACGAGACGCACGGCGAGCCGGTCGAGCATCTCCGGCCGTTTCCGGCGCACAAGGGGATCCTGCTCGCGCACATGGTCGCGTTTCACGCGTCGGTCGCGCCTCGCGCCGTCACCTACCTCGAGGCGATGCTGCGGCGCCCGGCCGGCGACCCGGCCGGCGGGCCGATGCATGTCGACGGCGCGTACTCGTGGTTTCGCAGCGCGAATCCGGACGTCGTCACGCGGCTCGCCGAGCCGCAGCTCGGTCACCAGCGCCATTCGCGCACCGACATCCATCCGCTGAAGTGGCACGACCGGATGGCCGGCGTGGCGCAAGCCGCTGCGGCGCTCCGGCGCGTGCGCAATCGATTCGGCCGCTGATCCTGCCCGGCACTGACGCGGCGCGGCGCGGCAGCGAACCGGATCAGCGCGCCGCCAACGACGCCGCCTGCACCTTCGCGGCCCTGTGGCGGCGATTCAGGCGCTCCAGCAGCGGCGTCTCGACCCAACGGTAGACGCACCATCCGACGACGGCGCAGACGCACAGCGAGACGAGCATGAAGACCAGCGTTGCGGCGAGGGTCGGAGCTGCCGACGTCAGCTTGCCCCAGACGACGCGCAGTGCGCCGAGCGTGAAGATGTGCGTCAGGTAGAGCGAATACGACGAGTCGCCGAGCGCCTGCAGCAGCGGGCTCTTCCATGTCGCAAAGCGGGCATCGAGCGCGCCGACGACGACCATCACGGCGCCGACGATCTGCGGCGCCGCGCCGAACGGCTCCTGGTCGCGCAGGACGAGCAGCACCGCACCGGCGCCGATCAGCGCGAACGACACGGTGCGCGGCAAACGCCAGCGCCCGGAGAGCCACCACGTCGCGACCACTGCGCCGGCGGCGAACTCGAGCAGCATCGGGTGCGTGTACGTCTGCGCGGCGGCCGACGCGAACGGCCCGAAGGCAAAGCCGACGGCGACCAGCAGCACGAACAGCGCGACCAGTGGCAACAACCGATGGCGCGCGGGCAGGAAGAGCGTCACGCCGAACACGGCGTAGAAGAACATCTCGAAGTTGAGCGTCCAGCCGGGAACGAGCAGCGGCCAGACCATGTCGGGGAAGCTGCGCGAGAAGTGCGGGATGAAGAGCAGGCTCTGCAGCAGCGTCGCCGGTGCGACCTTCAGCGTCTTGAAGAGGCTCGGCGCGAGCAGCGCGACCGCGACCATCAGCAGCGTCAGCAGCCAGTACAGCGGCACGACACGGACGACGCGGCGCCGCCAGAACTCGACCGGACCGATGCGGCCATCGGCGGTCGTCACGACCATGATGAAGCCGCTGATGACGAAGAAGAGGTCGACCCCCGAGCCGCCGAACACCCACGGCACCAGCGTCGACATGCCCGCGATCTGCCCGGCGGCGTGGTGCCACACGACCATCGACGCGGCGACCCCGCGCAGATACTGGATCGGCAGGATCACCTGCGACCCCGGCGACGACCTGCGCTCAGGCATCGGGGAATCCTCGGCAGGCTGTTGGCGATGCGCGCTACAGAACTTTCGGCTGCCGCGGTCAGGGCCGACGCTTCAGGTCGGCTGCGCCGGAGCGATCCCGCTCAGTTGGCGCCGTATCTCAGGAGGCACCGCGCCCATCAGATCGTCGACGAAGCGCTGCTGCATCTCGAATGCGCGCTTCGAGTCCTTGTCGATCGATGAAACGCGAAAGAGGAGCCCGTCGGGAATCTGTCCCGTGAGCATGAGGCGGAACTCCATCATGCGCTTGTCGAACTTGTTGCGGATGACGTGGTCGCCCACGGTCAGCCAGTACGTGACCGGCTCGTCGCGCTGGCCCATGTTCGTCCGCAAGCGGCGGACATGGATCGCGCCCTTCGACGTGTCGAGATCGCCGTCGTCGAGCGAGAGCACCTTGAATCCCTGCGCCGGATAGCAGACTTCGGGACGGTGCGCCTGCAGTCCGCCGCGCTGGTCGCTGCCGTACGCCAGCGACAGCATGACGCGGTAGCCCTGGCGGTTGACGTAGGTTCGAGTCAGAACCTGGTCGTAGATCGAGTTGAGCAACTGCTGCGTCTCCGGGTCGACGACCTGATTGCTCTGTTCTCGAGCTTCCGCCCACTCCCCGAATTGTTGCGGAACCACGGCCGCGAGCTTGGGGAAGTCCGAGTCCTTGGCCCGTGGCCTGAAGGCGACGCCCGCGATGGCGGCGCCACACATCACCGCCGCGACGACCCAGGCGATCGACTTCAGCTGCATGCCGGGTGTCCGAGGCGTCGACACCAATGTTCCGTCGCTTGCGACCGCTTCCGCATGTGCCCGCGTGGCCGGTGTGACCGGCGACTGCGATGGCGCTGGCTGATCTCCCGGGGAAAGCACCCGAGCGAGTAGCGCATCGAGCGCGAAGAACAGCAGCAGCGCGACGAGCATCAGCACGATGCCGGCGGTGCCGTGCAGGAAGCCCTGCCCCGCCGCATCGCCGAAGTGGTACGTGATCAGCACGAGCACGATGACGCGAACGACATTGGCGGCGAACGCGATCGGCAGGATGCTGGCGAGCATGATCGCGTTGTGGAGCACCCGCTTCCTGCCCATGATGTACATGAAGAGCGTGCCGAGCGCCGACAGGCTGTACATCGAGTGCAGGCCCGAGCAGGCGTCGGCGACCAGCATCTGGTACTGGCCGATCGAGATGATCACGCCGCTGCGGCTGATCGGATAGCCGACGCGATAGAGCAGCTCGACGACGATCGCCGAGATCCACTGCTTCAGGGGCCCGGTGACCGTGTCGACGAAGACCCCGGGCAACGGGATCATGAAGATGAAGTAGAAGAGCGCGAACCACGCGATGCGGACCGCGTCGGGCCCGCGCAGCAGCAGCAGGATCGCGGCGACGATGAACGGCTGCGAGCCGAACATGAAGATCGCGATCCCGATCACCCGGCCGAGGACGTAGAGCAGCAGGCCGATCGCGAGCAGCGTCCAGCCGAGCCCGCGTGCCGGCCGCGTCGGCGCGGCGAAGATCGCTTCGCGCATCCCCCAGAACAGCCAGATCAGCACCAGCAGGATGAGCGCGCCGTGGCCGTGCTCGTCGGTCTGCCAGAGGGCGTTGTCGCTGAACGCCGCCCACCAGTAGAGCGGCAGGTACATCGCCGCGAACCCGGCGAGCGCGATCCACCACGGCAGCTCGGCCGAGCCGACGGTCAAGCGTCTCGTTGGCGTTCCGGGCAGGACGCTGCTCACTTCAGCTTCTTCTTGCCGTTCCTGAGCGGCACCTCGTTGAGGACCGAGCCCACGACCGCGACGCCGGCGTCCATGAGACCCTGCACGAGGTCGGTGTACGCGGCAACCCGCGTCGCGCCGGCGCGTGCCACCGCGACCGCGGCGCCGGTGCGCACGGCGATCATCGCGGCATCCTCGCCGCTGGTCATCGCCGGCGTGTCGATGATGACGACGTCGTACGCGCTCTTGGCCTGCACCATCAGCTCGTCGAAGTTGAGGCGGTTGAGGAGCTCGAGCGGATTGGGCGGCGTCGGGCCGGCGGGCAGCACCGACAGGCCGGCGAGATCGGAGATGCGAACGATCGCCTCCTCGCGCGAGCGACCCGCGAGCAGCGTCGACAGGCCGATCTGGTTCTCGAGATGGAACAGGAAGTGCTGCCGCGGCTCGCGCATGTCGGCGTCGACGAGCAGCGTGCGCTCGCCGAGCTGCGAGAAGACGATGGCGAGGTTGGCCGCGAGGTAGGTGCGCCCCTCGCTGCGCCCGGCCCCGACCACCGTGAGGACCTGCCGTTCCTCGGCACGGTCGAACCAGCGCAGCATCAGCTGGCTGCGAATCGCGCGCAGCTGTTCGACGCGCGCGCTGAACGGCTGGTACGCGGCGACGAGCTCGTCGCTCAGCGGACGGAGCTCGCCGGGCGTCTTGCGAAGATAGGCATAGGCGAACTGCCGCGAGAGCGCGAACTGGATGTCTGCTTCGCTGAGCAGGCCCAGACGCATCGCCGCTTCGCCGAAGCGGAGGTTCTGCTGCTTCTGGTACTGCAGGACGCGCTCGGCGTCTTCGGGCTTGAGCTGCCCGCTGTCGACCAGGATGGCGCCTAAGGTGCGGGTGGCACGCGCCGGCGTGCCGAGCATCGAGACCGCGGTCTTCACGGGCGCAGCACCGGAGCTGCCAGCGCCGGCCGCGTCGGGCCGGCGTTGCTGATCATGAGCAGCCGCCGGAAGATCGGCTGCCTCGACCCTGGCGGGCGGAGCACGCCGATCACCGGGACGCCGGCGACGACGATGAGATCGTGCGGCATGCGGACACGGCGATCGAGCAACTCGAGGCCGAGCGCCGCCAGGACGCCGGCGATCAGGCCGCCGAGGAGCGACGCCGCGATGCCGAGCGGAATCTTCGGCCGCGACGGCTCGAGCGGCTCGACTGCCGGGCTCAACAGCCGCGTGTTCGCCTGATTGTTCTGGCCTTCCAGGTTCGTCACGCCCAGGCGCTGGATGACTGCGTCGTAGGCGTGCTGCGCGGCGTCGACGTCGCGCTGGTAGACGGCGATCTGGTCGCGGTCGGAGCGCATCGCGAGAAGCGTCTTCTTCTGCGCGTCGACGAGCGTCTGCAATTCGGCGACCTTCTGCGAGCTGCCGCGGCTGCTCGTCGACGCGCCTCCGGCGACGCGCCGCGTCTCGGCCGCGAGCTGCTGCTTCAGCTCGCCGATCTGCGCTTCGAGCTGCTGGCGCTGCGGGTGGTTCTTGCCGACGATGCTGCTGATCTCGGTGAGCTTCGTCTCCGCCGACGCGAGCTGCGCCTTCAGCGACATCACGGCCGGGCTGTTGAGGACGTCGGGCGAGACCTCGCTGCCGGTGTTGCGCTGCCGCGTCTCGATGTCGACGCGCTCGGCCTGGGCGAGCGCGAGCTGCGTCATCAGCGCGTTGTAGCGAGCGTTTTCCTGGTCGAGGCGCTCGTCGGTCACGACGATGCCCTTGTTCTGCTGGAAAACCGAAAGCCGCGCCTGCGCCTGCTCGAGATTGGCGCGCATCGTCTTCAGCTGGTCCTGCAGGAAGTCGGCCGACTGCCGTGCCGGGGCGACCCGCAGCTCGACCGAAACGTCCATGTACGCCTGCGCGAATGCGTTGGCCGCGGCTTGCGCGAAGAGAGGATCGGGCGCGAAGAAGTAGAGGTTGATGATGTTGCTGCCGCGCGCCGGCTCGACGTACAGGCCCTTGCTCAGCACGTCGGCGAAGTAGCGGTCGAGCGGAATCTTGGCCTTGGTCTCGTCGCGCCACTGCGCGACCGCCGCCGCGGACCGCTCGACGCCGAGGATCTTCACCGCCCGCGACGCGACGCGATCGCTCCTCAGGATGTCGATCTGCGTCTGCATGTAGCTCGGCGCCGCCAGCGCCGGCGCGAGGGCGCCCAGCGCCGGGTCCATGCGGATGTCGACGACGAGCGACGTCTGCGCGGTGTACTGGCGAGGCATCAGCAGCGTGATCGCGATGCCGATCAGCGCCACCAGTACGAACAGGCCCAGCACCAG
>JASLGD010000241.1 GCA_030150305.1 Caldimonas sp.
AGCCCAAGCGCACCCGCGTCTACGCCTACCTGTCGTCCTACCTGTTCGGAGGCATGGAAGGCCACTACTACCCGCAGCTCTACCGCCCCGATTGCGTCGACGTCGAGGCCACGGTGAAGGCGGCGCTCGCCAACACCGACATCGTCAAGGGCTTCAAGGCGCACGCCGAGCTCGGCGGCTTCGCGCGCTGGGGCATCGAGGTGATGCGCCAGGCGGCCGAGATCGCACGGCGCGCCGACATGCCGCTCTACATCCACTTCGGCCAGCTCTGGCCGCTGCCGGACGAAGGCGCGAACGGCGTCGACGCCGACGAGATCCTGGCTGCGGTCGTGCCGCTGCTCAAGGCCGGCGACATCCTCGCTCATCCGTTCACGCGCCATCCCGGCGGCTTCGTCGATCGCCAGGGCCGGGTGCACGCCGTCGTGCGCGAAGCCCTGGCGCGCGGCCTCAAGGTCGACGTCGGCCACGGCTCGCATTTCAGCTACCGCATGGCGCGCATCGCGCTCGACGCCGGCATCGTGCCGCATACGCTCGGCGCCGACATGCACGGCTACAACACGGCGGTGCCGGCACCGCCGGGCACTCCAGCCGAGCACAGCGACAGCGAGCACATGTTCTTCGGCAAGGTGCGCTTCTCGCTCGTCTCGGCGATGACCGCCATGCTCGCGCTCGGCCTGCCGCTCGAGCACGTGGTGCGCATGGTCAGCTGCAACGTCGTCGACATCTTCGGCCTGCCGACGGAGCTCGGCACGCTCGCGGTCGGCAACCCGGCCGACGTCTCGGTGCTCGACGACCAGCGCGGCCGCTGGGTGCTGCGCGACAACGAGGGCACGCAGCTGGTCGCCGACCGGCAGCTGCGCCCTGCCTTCTGCCTGAAGGACGGCGTGCGCATCGACGCCGGCGCCGCGATCCTGCCGCGGCTCGAGGCCGTCGCATGAATCGCGCCCTCTCGCCCACCGAGCAAGTCGCACTGGCGACGGCGGCCCGCAACGTCGCTCGCGCCGGACACGGCGTCGGTGCTTCCCTGCGGCGAAAGGAAGACGCGCGCTTCCTGCACGGCCACGGTCAGTTCGTGGGCGACCTGCGTCTTCCCGGCATGCTCGAGGTCGCGTTCGTGCGCTCGCCGGTGGCGCACGGCCGGCTCGGCGCGATCGACAAACCCGCGGGCCTCGCGGATCGCGTGTTCACGATGGACGACCTGGCCGGCGTCCGCCCGATTCGCGCCGTCTCGGCGCTGGCCGGCTTCAAGCCCTCCGACCAGTGGCCGCTGGCACGCGGCAAGGTGCGGCAGGTCGGCGAGCCGATCGCGATGTGCGTCGCGCCGACGCGCGCCGAGGCCGAGGACCTTGCCGCGCAAGTCGTCGTCGCGATCGACGACCTGCCTGCGGTCGTCGACATGCTCGAGGCACGCAGCGCCACGCCGCCGGCGCTCGTGCACGACGAATGGGGCGACAACGTCTTCCTGCACACCAACGTGCGCGGCGCGGTCGACGACGTCAAGGCACGCGCCGCGCACGTCGTCCGCCGCCACATCCGCACGTCGCGCCAGAGCATGGCGCCGATCGAAGGGCGCGGCGTCGTCTGCGAATGGAACCGCCGGCTCGACCAGCTCGTGATGACGAGCTCGGCGCAGATGCCGCACATCAATCGCGCCGGCCTGTCCGAATGCCTCGGCGTCGACCAGGGGCGGATCCGCGTGATCTCGCCCGACGTCGGCGGCGGCTTCGGCTACAAGGGCATCCTCCTGCCCGAAGAGGTGTGCCTGGCGTGGCTGGCCATGCATCTCGGCTGCCCGGTGCGCTGGCTCGAAGACCGGCGCGAGCAGCTCACCGCCAACGCCAACTGCCGCGAGCACGACTACGACATCACCGCCTGGGCCGACGCCGACGGCAGGCTCCTCGCAGTGGACTGCGAGGCCACCGTCGACTCCGGCGCCTACTCGTCGTATCCCTTCTCGGCCTGCCTCGAGGCGGCCCAGGTCAGCTCGATCCTGCCCGGCCCGTACAAGATGGAGGCCTACGCCTGCCGCACCTGGTCGGTGGCGACGAACAAGCCGCCGATCCTTCCCTATCGCGGCGTCGCGCGCACCGGCGTGTGCTTCGCGATCGAGCTGCTGATCGACGCGGTGGCCCGCGCCGCGAAGCTCGAGCCGCACGCGGTGCGTCTGGCCAACCTCGTGCAACCCGGCGAGATGCCGTTCGACAACATCACCGGCAAGCACTTCGATTCGGGCGACTATCCGCAGGCGCTCGAACGCGCGCTCGCCGCGCTCGACCTGCCGAAATGGCGCGCCCGCCAGCAGCGCGGCGAAGCCGATGGCCGCCGCATCGGCGTCGGCCACGCGATCTATTGCGAGCAGGCGGCGCACGGCACGTCGGTCTATCACGGCTGGGGCATTCCGATGGTGCCGGGCCACGAGCAGTGCCGCGCCCGCCTCACGCCCGACGGCATCCTCGAGCTCGCCATCGGCGCGCACTCGCACGGCCAGGGCATGGAGACGACGCTGGCGCAGGTGGCCTGTTCGGTGCTCGGCATCGACGAGGAGAACGTGCGCCTCGTCCATGGCGACACCGCGCTCTCGCCCTACTCCACCGGCACCTGGGGCTCGCGCTGCGCGGTGATGTCGGGCGGCGCGGTCGCGACCGCCTGCGAGGCCCTGGCCGCCCGCGTCCGCCACATCGGCGCGGCGTTGCTCGAAGCGAATGCCGGGACGCTGAGACTCGGCTCCGAGGGGCTGGTCGACCCGGCGAGCGGGCGCCGTCTCTCGCTCGGCGAGATCGCGCATGCCTGGTATCGCCAGCCGCAGCGCATGCCGCGCGACGTCGATCCCGCGGGCCTCGAGGTCACGGTCGGCTACAAGGCGGCGCGCGACACCGGCACCTTCAGCTACGCGGTGCATGCCTGCGCCGTGGCCGTCGACCTCGAGCTCGGCACGGTCGAGTTGCGCGACTACGCGATCTGCGAAGACGGCGGCGCCCTTCTCAACCCGATGGTCGTCGACGGCCAGATCCTCGGCGGCCTCGCGCAAGGCATCGGCACCGCGCTCTAC
>JASLGD010000250.1 GCA_030150305.1 Caldimonas sp.
TGCGATCGTCCATGCGGATCTCGACGCGGAGCGCGGCGAGCGCATCGAACGCCATCCGCGCGATCGCGCGCGCCGCCTCCGTCATCACGCCGCGGCCCTCGCCCCCGGTCCGACGCCAGGCGCCGATCTCGAAGCTGCGCAGCGTCCAGTCGATGCGATGCAGCCCGGTGGCGCCGACCAGCTCGCCCTCCGCGTCACCGCCGTCGGCGCGCGCGAACACGAACATCGGCAGGTCCTCGCGCAGCAGGAACTTCGCGTGCGCGCGCCGGCAGTGCGCCTCCGACTCGTCGACGCTCGGCAGCGTCGCGGCCCACGGCATCCACGGCGCGAGCTCGGCGTGCGACGCGCGCACCGCGGCGTTGACGGCCGCGCCGTCGCCGCGCCGCGGCATGCGCAGGACGAGGCGGTCGGTCGCGATCCGCTCGGGGACGTCGATCAGCAGCGGGTCCATGCGCGCCTCACGTCACGACGATGCGCGTGCCGACGTCGGCCTCGCCGCCGACCCAGTCGTCGACCTCCTCGGCCCTGGGCAGCTCGCGCACGCGGCGGATGACGCCGAGCTGCCACGCCGCCGCGGCGAGCAGGAGCGCGCCGGCGCCCGCGACCGCGAGCGACGCGCGCAGGCCGACGTGCTCGCCGAGCCAGCCGCCGAGCAGCGCGCCGGGCCCGGCGGGAATCAGGATCAGCCAGCGCATCGTGCTCGTCATCCGCCCGAGCAGCGGCGCGGGCGTCACCGCCTGGCGCATCGCCAGGAAGTTGATGAAGATGAAGACCGCGCCGGTCGAGAACATCGTCAGCATCAACGCGAACGCAGCGATGCCCCACGCGTTCGCCGGCGCGACCGCGAGCAGCAGCCAGCCGCCGCCGCAGATCGCGAAGCCGAGGATGAGCGAGGGGCCGGGGCCGATCGCGCGGCTGATGCGGTTGCCGAACACGCTCGCGATCACGCTGCCGACGCCCATCCCGGTGTACGCGAGGCCGATCGCGTTCTCCGACAGGCCGAGCGTGCGCGTCGCGAACAGGATCTGGACGACGATCGCCGCCTGGTGGCACGCCTGCCAGCTGCCGACGGCGAGCGCGAGCGCGACCAGCAACCGATGGCGGGCGACGAAGCGCACGCCGACCTTGAGGTCGTCCCAGAAGCGACGGCGGCGCGCGGCGGCGGCGTCGAGCGTCGCCTCGCGGACGTGGACGCCGCGCAGGATCAGCGCCGAGACCGAGACGAGCACGGCGTCGACGAGCAGCGCGAGCGGCGCGCCGACGACCTTGATCAGGGCGCCGGCGATTCCGGGCCCGGCGACCTCGGCGGCCGACGACGCGAGCGCGTTCTTGGCGTGCGCCTCGACGAGGCGCTCGCGCGCGACGACCTGCGTGAGGACGATCTGCGCCGCGCTGCCCGCGACCGTGTAGACGCTGCCGAGGACGAAGCCGCACGCGTACAGCCACTCGATCGAGAGCCAGTGCAGCCACCACGCGACCGGAACGCTGAGCGCCACGACCGCGATCGTCAGCTCGCCGGCGATGTAGACCGGAAGCTTGCGAACGCGATCGAGCCAGACGCCCACCGGCAACGACAGCAGCACGAACGGCAGGATCTCGACCGCGCCGAGCAGGCCCATCTGCGTCGGCGTCGCGTGCAGCAGCACCGCCGCCGTGAGCGGCAGCGCGAGCATCGTCACCTGGCCGCCGAACGAGCTGATCGCGATCGACGTCCACAACCGCCGGTACGCGCGGTCGCGCAGCAGGTCGTTGGCCGGCAGCGTCGGCCGCCAGCGCAGCGCTGTTCTTGTTCTCACTCTGGACCACATGGTTCCACCTGTTTTCTTCGCCGCTCCCCGATTCGCGGGGAGCGTGTGGGCCGTTCGGCCCGATGGCGGAAGAAACGAAGGGATCGATCGAATCTTCCGCCGATGACTCAGCGGACTTCGATCGAAGAGGCTGAGAGTGCTAGATCGGCGACGCCGGACGACGCCCGGCGGAGCGCTTGCCGATGCCGCCGACGCTGCGCGCCCATTGCCAGGCGGCGCCGAGGGCGCTTCGGGCATGGAGGTGCATGGTGCGGTTCATCGGACGCTCGAAGAAGTTCGCGAGCATCGTACCAGCGGCTTCACGCCGCCGCCAAGTGAAAAAGTCACCGCCGTTGCTGCGCGCCGACGCGATGCGCGCGCGCATGCGCAACGTCGCGGAGGTCAGGAGCGGTAGTCGGCGTTGATGCGGACGTACTCGGTCGAGAAGTCGCACGTCCAGATCGTCGCCGACGCGTCGCCGCGATGGAGGTCGACGCGGACCGTGATCTCGCTCTGCTTCATCACGCGCTGGCCGTCTTCTTCGCGATAGCTCGGCTTGCGGCCGCCGCCGGCGACGACGTGGACGTCGTCGAGGAAGAGGTCGATCCTGGTCTGGTCGAGATCGGCGATGCCGGCGTAGCCGACCGCGGCGAGGATGCGGCCGAGGTTCGGGTCGCTCGCGAAGAACGCGGTCTTGACGAGCGGCGAGTGGCCGATCGCGTACGCCGCCTTGCGGCACTCGGCGACGCTCGTGCCGCCGTCGACGCGCACGGTGATGAACTTGGTCGCGCCCTCGCCGTCGCGGACGATCGCCTGCGCGAGCCGTTGCGACACCTCGACGACGGCATCGCGCAAGGCGCGGCCGTCGCCCGCGTCGAGGCTGGTGATCGGCGCGTTGCCGGCGCGGCCGGTCGCGATCAGCACGAACGAATCGTTGGTCGACGTGTCGCCGTCGATCGTGATGCAGTTGAACGACGCGTCGGCCGCCTCGCGTACGAGCCGCTGCACGAGCGCCGGCGCGATCGCGGCATCGGTCGCGACGAAGCCGAGCATCGTCGCCATGTCGGGCCGGATCATGCCGGCGCCCTTGCTGATGCCGGTGACCGCGACCGCCTTGCCGCCGACTCGAAGCTGCTTCGACGCCGCCTTGGCAACGGTGTCGGTCGTCATGATCGCCTCGGCGGCTTCGGCCCACGCGTTCGCGCGCGCCGCGGCGAGCGCCGACGGCAGCACCGCCTCGATCCGCTCGTGCGGCAGCGTCTCCATGATCACGCCGGTCGAGAAGGGCAGCACCTGCGCGGCGCCGCAGCCGACGAGGCGCGCCAGCGCGTCGCACGTCGAGCGCGCCCGCGCGAGGCCGTCGGCGCCGGTGCCGGCGTTGGCGTTGCCGGTGTTGACGAGCAGCGCGCGAACCTCGTTGCCCGCGGCGAGATGCTCGCGGCAGAGCTGGACCGGCGCGGCGCAGAAGCGGTTCGACGTGAAGACGCCCGCCACCGCCGCGCCCGGATCGACGCGGACGACGAGGACGTCGCGTCGGTTCGCCTTGCGCACTCCGGCCATCGCCGTGCCGAGCACGACCCCGGCGACCGGAAAGAGCGCGTTCGGATCGGGAGGGGCGAGGTGGACGGCCATGGCGATCGACGACGGTGGGGTCGCGCGATTGTCGGCGCTTTCGCAGCGACGGACGGCGGTCGCTTGGAGCGGCGACGCGCGTCGGGCAGACTCGCGGCCTCCGACCCATCGCACCGCGTGGCCGCACCCCTTCATCGCACGCTCGCACGCCTGCTCGACGCGCCCACGTCGCCGGCGCGGCGCGAGGGCGAGCTCGACGCCGCATGGCCGCGCATCGCCGCGTGCCTCTGCGTCGCCGCGCTCTGGGGCCACGACCAGGCGGTCGGCCGCATCGACGCGGTCCGCCAGATCCTGCTCGGCATCGACGCGATCTATCTCGCGCTCGCGGTCGCGTCCCTGCTGCTCTTGCGTCGTGAACGGAGCGCGCGGCCGCCGACGGCCTCCTTCTTTCTCGTCGGCGACGCCGTCTTCCTGACGGCGATCGCCGCGCTCGACCCGCGCACCTTCGCGCTCGCCGCTCCGCTGCTGCTGGTCGTCGTCGTCCGCAACGGCATCCAGGACGGCGTGCGCGCGATGGTCGTCTCGTGGGCGGCCGCGCTCGCGGGATCGCCGCTCTTCTTCGTCGGTCCGCCGCGGGCCGGCCGGATCGAGCTCGTACTGACGTTCTTCGTCATGCTCGCGCTCGTTCCCCTCTTTTTCGCCGCGCTGATCCGCAGGATGCACGCGCTCGGCACGATCGAGGAGGAGCGCGCGCGGCTCGCCGCCGTCAACGACGCGGTCGCGGCGCGCAGCGCCTTCCTCGCGCGCGTCAGCCACGAGCTGCGCTCGCCGTTGCAGGGGATCGTCTCGGCGCTCGACGTGCTGACGCTGCGCCAGGCGCCGCGCGCGAGCGCCGACGACGAGCTGCTGCAGCGCATCCGCCGCTCGTCGCTGCTGCTCAACACGCATCTGCGCGACCTGCTGACGCTCGCCAAGGGCGAGGCCGGACACCTCGAGCTGCGGCCGGAGCCGTTCGACGCCTGTGCGCTCGTCGAGAGCGTCGCCGCCTCGGCGCTCGAGCTCGCGCGCGCGAAGAGGCTCGAGCTCGTCGTCGACGTCCCGCGCGACGCGATGTTCGTCGTCGCCGACGCGGCGCGCGTCGATCAGATCCTGACCAACCTCGTCGTCAACTCGATCCACTACACCGAGCGCGGCCAGGTGCGGATCGCGCTCGGCAGCGATCGCCTCGACGAGCACGTCCTCGACTTCACCGTCGCCGACACCGGTCCCGGCATCCCCGAAGCGATGCTGCCGACGCTGCTCTCGCCCGACCGCACCGTCGCCTCGTCGCCGCGGCGCGGCGAAGGCTCGGGCATCGGCCTGGCGATCGTCCGCACGCTCGTCGATCGACTCGGCGGCAAGGTCGACGTGACGAGCCGACCCGGATCGGGAACGACCTTCACGGTCGCGATTCCGGTCGAGCCCGTCGACGCGGACGAGCACGACAGCAGCCGCGAGAACCTCTGGACCGACGGCTGACCGCGGGCGCGGACCGGCCGCCGCGCTCGCGCACACAATGCGGTCTCCAGCCGAGGAGCCGCCCGTGTCCGCCAATGCCGTTTCCCCCCTCGCCGGCCGCATCGACGCCGCCGTCGCCGCGATCGTCCCCCGTCTCCTGGCGTGGCGCCGCGACATCCATGCGCACCCCGAGCTCGGCAACCGCGAGGTGCGCACCGCGACGCTCGTCGCCGAGCACCTGCGCGCGCTCGAGCTCGACGACGTGCGCACCGAAGTCGGCGTCACCGGAGTCGTCGGCGTGCTGCGCGGCGCCAGGCCCGGCCCGGTCGTCGCGCTGCGCGCCGACATGGATGCGCTGCCCGTCGAGGAGCGCACCGACGTCCCGTTCGCATCGAAGGTGCGAGCGACGTGGAACGGCGAGTCGGTCGGCGTCATGCATGCGTGCGGCCACGATGCCCACGTCGCGATCCTGATGGCGGTGGCATCGGTGCTCGCGGGGATGCGGGCCGAGCTCGCCGGCACGGTCAAGTTCATCTTCCAGCCGGCCGAGGAGATGCCGCCCGAGGGCGAGGAAGGCGGCGCGGAGCTGATGATCAAGGAGGGCTGCCTCGAGAACCCGGCGCCGGCAGCGATCTTCGGCCTGCATGTGACATCGATGCTGCCGACCGGCGCGATCGGCTGGCGCGCCGGGCCCGCGATGGCGAGCTCCGACCGCTTTCGCATCACGGTCCGCGGCCGCCAGACGCATGGCGCGATGCCGTGGCGCGGCGTCGACCCGATCGTCACCGCGGCGCAAGTCGTGCTCGGCCTGCAGACGATCGTCAGCCGTCAGGTCGACCTGACGCACGAGCCCGCGGTCGTGACCGTCGGCGCGATCAAGGGCGGCAACCGCGACAACATCATTCCCGACAGCGTCGAGATGCGCGGCACGATCCGCACCTTCGACGAGACGATGCGCGACGACGTGCACTCGCGCGTCAAGGACACCGCCGAGCACATCAGCGCTGCCGCGCGCGCCGGTTGCGAGGTCTGCATCGACAAGAAGTACCCGGTGACGGTCAACGATCGCGAGCTCACGCACGCAACGCTGCCGACGCTCGAGCGCGTCGCCGGCGCGAACCATGTCGTCGCGATGCCGAAGATCGCCGGCTCGGAGGACTTCTCCTTCTATCAGCATGTCGTTCCAGGATTCTTCTTCTTCCTCGGAGTCACGCCGCGCGCGCAGGATGCGAAGACCGCGGCACCGAACCACTCGCCGCTCTTCTACATCGACGAGGACGGCCTGCCGCTCGGCGTTCGCGCGCTCGCGCACGCGGCCGTCGACTGGCTGCACGCAAACACGGCCGGCTGAATTGCGGGCGATGCGATCGCGCACGCCGCGCCGAGCGGGCGTGCACGTGCGCGCCGCGGCGGCCGCGCTGCTGATCGCGACGTTCGCTGCGCCGGCGGTCGCCGACGACGCGAGCGCCGAGCCGAGCGCGGCGACACCCTCGGCGCACGCGCGCATCTCGTTCGAGAAGGTGACGTTCCCGGGCGACGAGAAGGTCGGCTTCGTCGGCACGAGCTACCTCGTCGACGTCCCGCGCGTCGCCGGGCTTTCGCTCGGGCCCGCGGTGTACGGCGCGATCACCGGCCAGCGCGGCGGCTTCTTCACGATCGGCGGCGAGCTCGCGTGGCGGCAGCGCATCGTCGGCCCGTTCGGGATCGAGACCGGTCTCTACGCCGGCGGCGGCGGCGGCGCGGGCGCGCCGCAGGGCGGCGGCCTGATGCTGCGACCGCACCTCGATGCGCTGTACGACTTCGGCCCGACCGCGCTCGGCATCTCGGTGTCGCGCGTCAAGTTCCCGAATGGCCAGATCGCGAGCACGCAATGGGGTCTTGTCCTCAACGTCAGCGACGAATTCCGCGCGACTCGCGCCGACCGCCTCGACGAGCCGACGCGCGCGAGCGGCCGCAGCGGCATCGGCTTCGATCGCGTGCAGCTCGTCGCCGGCGCGTACCGGCCGCGCTCGGGTTCGACGCTGCTCGACGGCCGCGCGATGCCGACGATCGGCTACGTCGGCGCGCGCGGCGAGCAGTCGATCGGCCGCAACGCGTACTGGGGCGTCGAGGCCGCGGGCGCGACGCAGAGCGCAGTCGCCGGCTATGCCGAGTTTCTCGGCATCGTCGGCGCCGAGACCGAGCTCGTCCACGACACGCTGAACGGCGGCATCCGCCTCGGCGTCGGAATGGGCGGCGGCGGCAGTGTGCCGACGGGGGGCGGACTGCTCGTCAAGGGATCGCTGTACGGCATCTTCCGGCTCTCGAACGATCTCGGCCTCTCGCTCGAGGCCGGGCAGACGAGCGCGGCGCCGGCGTGCGCTGCGCGCAGCTCGCCCTGCGGCGCGCTCGTCAGCCCGGCCTCGAGCGACAGTCCGAGGTCGTTCGAGAGCCGGAAGATGCCGTACAGCGATCCCTTGACGAGCAGTCCGCCCCCCGTCGGCACACTGCCGCCGCCGCCCATTCCGACGCCGAGGCG
>JASLGD010000409.1 GCA_030150305.1 Caldimonas sp.
GCCGCGCGTCGGCCCCAGGCGCAGGCGCGAGGCCGGACCAGAGCGCGGCGCTGCGCCGCGGCAGCAGCAGGATCGGCGTCGCGCGCAGCGTGCCGCCGCGCGCCTCGCTCGCCGTCGGCCGCAGGCGCGTCCACATCGTCCGACCCGACGTGCACAGCTCGTCGAGCCAACGCGCCGCGTAGTCGCCGACGCGCGCGGGCAGGAGCTCGGTCTCCCACGACGCCGCCGGCGCCTCGTAGCCTTCGAGCTGCGCGAGCACCGCAGCGAGCGCGTCGGGGCCGCTGACGCGCGCATCGGGCGCGACGTGCTGCCACTCGAAGACGAAGCGCGCGAAGTCGCGCGGCTCGACCGGCTCGATCTCGCGGCGCAGCTTGCCGAGCGTGTAGCGGTGGATGCGCGCGAGCAGGTGCCGCTCGCACCACTCGACGGCGCCGCCGGCGATCGCTTCAGGACCGAAGCGGCCCTGCAGCACGCTGCCTTCGTGTTGCAGCGCGGCGAGCGCGGCATCGACGTCGACGGCGCCGACACCGAGCACGTCGGCGAGCGCGCCCGCCGTCGTCGGACCGACGCCGCCGAGGCGCGCACGAACGAGCTCGCGGACGGCGTCGCTTCGATCGCCGCAGAGCGACGCGCCATCGCGCGGCGCTTCGATCGGCGGCTCGAGCGTCGCGTCGGGGTGCGATGCGGCGAGCAACGGCAGCCGCTCGGCGGCGACCCACGCGCCTTGCGCACCGCCGTTCCAGCGCGCGTGCGTCGCGCGCGCATCGCCGGCGAGCGCGTCGAGCCAGCCGCGCCAGCCGGGCTCGGCGTCGACCTCGGCTGCGGTGATCGCGCCGAGCGAGACGAGCGCTTCGTGCATCTCGTCGGCGTCGCGCGGCCGCGGCCACGCTTCGGCGCGCACGCTCGCGATCGCTTCGGGGTCGAGTCGGCCGAGCTCGTCGGCGGCGTCGGGATCGGCGTAGCGACGGCTGCGCACCGCCTGCGTTCGCCGCTCCTCGATCGGCGCATCGTCGAGGAACGCGTACGGTCGTGCGGTCAGCGCTTCGGCGGCGAGCGGCGACGGCGCCGCGAGGTCGCGCGCGACGACCTCGACCTCGCCGCGCTCGATCGCGCGCAGGAGCGCGAGCCACCCGGGCGCGTCCATCGCGTCCTCGAGGCAATCGCGCAGCGTCTGCGCGACGAGCGGATGCTCGGGCACCTCGCGGTCGCCGGCAAGGTTCTCCGCGCACGCGACCTGGTCGGGGAACACCGCGGCGAGCAGGTCCTCGGAGCGCATGCGCTGCAGCTGCGGCGCGACCTTGCGGCCGCCGCTGAAGCGCGGCAGCGCGAGCGCGGTCGTCGCGTTCCAGCGCCAGCGCACGCCGAAGAGCGGCGCTTCGAGCACCGCCTGGACGAGGACGTCGAGCGCGCTCGCCGAATGCAGGTAGCGCGCGACCTCGTCGAGCGGAAAGCTGTGGCTGGTCGACAGCGACAGCACGATCGCGTCTTCGGTCGCAGCCGCCTGCAGCTCGAAGTTGAAGCGGCGGCAGAAGCGCTTGCGCAGCGCCAGCCCCCAGGCGCGGTTGAGGCGGCTGCCGAGCGGCGAATGGACGACGAGCTGCATCCCGCCCGACTCGTCGAAGAAGCGCTCGAGGACGATCCGCTCGGCGGTCGGCAGCGCGCCGAGCGCGGCGAGGGCGCGGCCGAGGTGCTCGACGAGCTGCGCCGCGGCATCGTCGCCGATGCCGACCTCGCCGGTGAGCCAGGCGCGCGCCGCAGCGGCGCCGCCTTCGCCGATCCGCGTCGCGATCTCTTCGCGCAAGCGCGAGACGCCGCGCGACAGCTCGTCGCTGCGCCCCGGCGCCTCGCCGAGCCAGAAAGGAATGTTCGGCGCCGCGCCCTCGGCGTCCTCGACGCGCACTCGCCCGGGCTCGATCTTGAGGATGCGGTAGCTCGTGTTGCCGAGCTGGAAGACGTCGCCGCGCAGGCTCTCGACCGCGAAGTCCTCGTTGACGCTTCCGATCGTCGTCGCCTGCGGCTCGAGCAGCACCGCGTAGTCGCCGCTCTCCGGGATCGTGCCGCCCGAGGTCAGCGCCGCCATCCGCGCGCCGCGCTTCTCGCGGAGCTTCCGGTGCACCGCATCGCGATGGACGTGCGAGCGCCGGCCGCTGCGCGTCGCGAAGCCGTCGGCGAGCATGCGCACGACCGCATCGAACGACGCGCGCTCGAGCTCCGCGTACGGCCACGCGCGGCGGACGAGCGCGAACAGCGCGTCCTCGTCGCACTCGCGGCACGCGGTCTCGGCGACGATCTGCTGCGCGAGGACGTCGAGCGGCGCACGCAGCACGCGCAAGGTGTCGAGCTCGCCGCGGCGCACGCAGTCGAGCAGCGCTGCGCATTCGACGAGCTCGTCGCGCGTCTGCGCGAACAGGCGCGCCTTGGCGACGCCGCCGACCGAGTGGCCGGCGCGGCCGGCGCGCTGCAGGAACGCGGCGATCGAGCGCGGCGAGCCGAGCTGGCAGACGAGATCGACGTCGCCGATGTCGATGCCGAGCTCGATCGCCGCGTTCCTGCAGCGCGCCGGCCGCGCCGGCCACTCGGTCGGCGGCATCGCCAAGGCGCGCCTGTTCGCGCAGACGCGCGACGAGCTCGTCGAATGCGCAGCGCTGCTCGACTGCGTGCGCCGCGGCGAGCTCGACACCGTGCGCGTGCTGCGTGCGCCGCTCGACGTCCTCGCGCAGCAGATCGTCGCCGAGACCGCGTGCCGCGAGTGCGACGAGGACGCGCTGTTCGCGCTCGTCCGCCGCGCGCTCGAGCTCCGCGTACGGCCACGCGCGGCGCACCAGCGCGAAGAGCGCGCCCTCGTCCCAGTCGCGGCAGGCGACCTCGGCCACCAGCTGCTGCGCGAGCACGTCCAGCGGCTGCGGCGGCACGCGCAAGGCGTCGAGCTCGCCGCGGCCGACGGCGTCCAGCAGCGCGGCGCATTCCACCAGCTCGTCGCGCGACTGCGGGAACAGCCGCGCCTTGGGGGTGCCGCCCACCGCGTGGCCCGCGCGACCGGCGCGCTGCAGGAACGCGGCGATGGAGCGCGGCGAGCCGAGCTGGCAGACGAGGTCGACATCGCCGATGTCCAGGCCCAGCTCCAGCGACGCGGTGGCCACCAGCACCTTGAGCTCGCCGCGCTTCAGGCGCTGCTCGGCGTCGAGCCGCAGCTCGCGCGCGAGGCTGCCGTGGTGGGCCGCGACGGCCTCCTTGCCGAGCAGCTCGGCCAGGTGGCGCGCGGCGCGCTCGGCCATGCGGCGCGTGTTCACGAAGACCAGCGTGGTGCGGTGCATGGCCACCAGCTCCACGATCCGCGCGTAGACCTGGTCCCACTGGTCGTTGGACATCACCGCCGCCAGCGGCGTGGGCGGCACCTCCAGCGCGAGGTCGCGCTGCCTGCGGTAACCGATGTCGACGATCTCGCACGCGGCCACGCCGTCGACCGTGCCGCCCGCGCCCACGAGAAAGCGCGCGACCTCGTCGATGGGCTTCTGCGTGGCCGACAGCCCGATGCGCACCACGTGGCGCGGCTGCGCGACCGCCACGACCGCCTTCGGATCGGGCAGCACGCCGTCCGCGTCGGCCTTCTTCGGTTCGGCGGCCGGACACGGCGGCTGGTCGACCACCGCCTG
>JASLGD010000514.1 GCA_030150305.1 Caldimonas sp.
GCGCCCGCGCACGCTGAGCGACGATGAGAAGGGCGCGACGCTGAAGCCGCCGCGCAACAAGTGTTGCGCCCCCGCCCCGTCCGTCATGGAGTTCGACGCCGAGGGCAACTTCATCCAGGGCTGGGGCTTCCCCGAGGTCAAGCCGTGGGTGATCAACGAGCATGGCCTGTTCGTCGATCGCGCCGGCGCGGTGTGGATCACCGGCAACGCCAAGGACGACAGCGCGATCTACAAGTTCAGCCACGACGGCAAGCAGCTGCTGCTGACGATCGGCGTGGCCGGCCCGACGGGCGGCAGCAACGACACGACCAAGCTCGGCCAGCCCGCGACCGTGCAGGTCGACGAGGACGCGCACGAGCTGTTCGTCGCCGACGGCTACGGCAACCGCCGCGTCATCGTGTTCGATTCCAATACCGGCGCCTTCAAGCGCTACTGGGGCGCCTACGGCAAGAAGCCGAACGACGACAAGCAGGCACCCTACAGTCCCGAGGCGCCGACGCCGCAGCAATTCGCCAATCCGGTGCATTGCGCGACACCGAGCCGCGACGGCTATGTCTACGTCTGCGACCGCATGAACGACCGCATCCAGGTGTTCAAGAAGGACGGCACGTTCGTGACCGAATGGTTCTACGAGAAGGCCACGCTCGGCAACGGTGCGGTGTGGGGCCTGGCCCTGTGGCCGGACGCCAATCAGACCTTCATGCTGAACAACGATGGCGAAAATAACGAGGTGCGCATCCTGCGCCGTAGCGACGGCCAGGTGGTCGGCGCCTTCGGTCGCTCGGGCCGCCAGGCCGGCCAGTTCCACTGGGTGCATGCGCTGGCGGTCGATTCCAGGGGCAACGTCTATACGGGCGAAGTCGACAACGGAAAGCGGATCCAGAAGTTCAAACCGACCGTCCCGCCCCAGTGACGTAGTGCGTAATCGTCAGGAACGGCGTGAGGCCGACGGATCGCGCCAGGGCGATCGAGGCGATGTTGTCCTCCTTGACCTGATAGCGTGGCTTCAGCCCATGCTTGGCGATCTCCGCGAGGGCGGTGCGGACCACGCGCGCGCCGAAGCCTTTCCGGCGGTGCGCCGGGTCGGTCACGACGCCGCCCACCTCCCACACAGGACCCCAGTTCTCGTACACCAGGCACACCGATGCGGCGGCGCTGCCCTGCTCGAGCACGCAGGCGAAGGCACGGCCGCTCTCGAGCATGGAGTGGACCCAGGCCTCCTCGTGGCCCTGCATTTCGAACATCCGGAAGACGGCATCGCCTGGCGCCGTCGTCGCCCTCACGGCGGCGTCGGGCTCGACGACGCTTCCGGACGTGAACGACACGAAGGCCGCGCGTCGCGAAACCGGAAATTTTGATTCGACCGAACGAAAATCGGCCTCGCGCGAGAGCTTGAACACGATGCCGACATCGCCCGGCAGGCAGGCCAGCAGCGCGGCCGTCAGGTCTGGATAGTCGCTCGAAATGAACGCAACGATGTCAGCCTCGGGATAGGTCTGCCGGTCGTAGGCGCTGGCCGAGGCTTCCAAAGCCAGCAAAATCGCGGTTCCGGAGGCTCCGGCCTCACGATAAGCCTTCACGTGGCCAGGAAAGGCCAGCAGCTGCTTCAGCAGGACGACGTGCCGAAGCGGATTGCGCGCCAGATGCTCGATGGCCGACTCGGTCGAAATCGCAAAAGTCACTTGGGCAATGGCCCCCGAAAATCATGCGCAAAAGCTCGCGAATTCTCGCGGCCATTGCCCTTAATAGGTGATCCGAGGCGTGCTCCGTATTCTGTCCGGCATGAAAAAACGTATCCATTGCCGGCCCGGCTGGACCCTCGAGCAGCGGCTCGCCCACTACACGCGAATCGACCCCATCTCCGGCTGTCACCTCTGGCAAGGCGCGGTCAACGACGGCGGCTATGGCACGCTCGGCGTTGGCGGACGCTCGCGGCGGGCGCATCGTCTCGCCTGGTCGCTCAGGCACGGGCCGATCCCGCCGCGCATGGACATTTGCCATCGCTGTGACGAGCGACGCTGCATCAATCCCGACCACCTGTTCCTGGAGAGCCACGCGGCCAACATGGCCAACCGCGGCCGCAAGGGCCGGGCGCGGCGCAAGCTCGCCCATGAGGACCGCCGGCGGAGCGATATCGCGATCGTCCGGTTGTATTATCGCGGCGTCCACATGAAGGGCGAGCTTTCGGTCGAGCCGTTCGATGCCGACGCGGTGCTGCGCGAGAGCGAATATCCCCGTCAGCGGTCCCGTCGTCGGCAGTACCGTCAGCCGATCCGGCGGCGGTACAGCGCGATAAGGCGTTCCCAATGACGCTCGGCGGCCGGCTTGTCGTAGCACCAGCGCTCGGGGAAGGCGAAGCCGTGGTGGACACCCATCTGGATCTCGAGCTCGCCGCCGTTGCCCGACTTGTCGAACAGCGCCTTCAGCTCCTTGACCATGTCGGGCGGCGCCAGCTCGTCGTGCTCGGCGCAGGAGATGTACAGTTCGCCCTTGGCTTTCCCGAGCGTGAGATGCGGGCTCTCGACTGCGTCGCTCA
>JASLGD010000536.1 GCA_030150305.1 Caldimonas sp.
GCCCGACACCAGCGCCGACGACGTCGCGTGGGCGACGCCGCGGCGGGCGATGCAGCCGGCGGCGACGTTCGACCAGGTGCTGCCGCTCACCGGCGCGATCGACGCGCTGCCGCGCGCGTTCATCTACTGCACGCGGTTCTCGCCGGGCGACGTCTTCCGCAAGTTCGCCGATCGCGCGAAGAGCGAGAAGGGCTGGCGGCTCGACGAGATCGACGCCAGCCACAACCCGCACCTCACGACGCCCGAGCTGCTCGCCGCGCTGCTGCACGAGGTGGCGCACGAGCTCGAGCAGCGCCGACGCGCGAAGGCGTAGCGCGCGGCCGTCGCCGCGGCGCAGAATCGCGGCGCGAGACGAACACGATGCGCCGGCGAACGATCCTGAAGACCGCGGGCGCGCTCGCGCTGCCGTTCGCGGCGCGTGCGCAGTCGTCGTATCCGAGCCGGCCGATCCGCTACATCGTCCCGGTCGCCGCGGGCGGCGGCAACGACATGATCGCGCGCGTCGTCAGCGAGCGCTGGGGCAAGACGCTCGGCCAGACGTTCGTCGTCGAGAACCAGGGCGGCGGCGGCGGCGTGATCGCGAGCGTCGCCACCGCGAAGTCGGCGCCCGACGGCTACACGCTGATGCAGGGCTACGTCGCGACGCACGGTACGACCCCGGCGACGCGGCGCGTTCCGTACGACGCGGTCAAGGACTTCACGCCGATCGGCATGATCGGCGCCACGCCGAACGTGCTCGTCGTCAACGGCGCCGTGCCGGCGAAGACGCTCGCCGAGTTCGTCGACTACGCGAGGAAGAATCCCGGCAAGCTCAACTACGGCTCGGCCGGCCAGGGCTCGCTCACGCACCTGACGATGGAGCTCTTCAAGCAGCAGATCGGCGCGTACATGCTGCACATCCCGTACCGCGGCATCGCCCCGGCGTTCATCGATCTCCTCGCCGGGCAGACGCAGGCGATGTTCCCGGGCCTCGCCGCGGCGCTGCCGCACCTGCGCTCGGGGCGCGTGCGCGCGCTCGCCGTCACCGGCCACGTGCGCAGCGCGCAGCTGAAGGAGGTGCCGACGCTCGAGGAATCGGGCTTCCAGGGCTTCGACGCGATGCAGTGGTACGGCTCGGTCGGTCCCGCCGGAATCGCCGACGACGTCGTGCGCCGCCTCAACGAGACGCAGGTCGCGGTGCTGCGCGACCCCGAGCTGCGCGAGCGGCTCTCGGTCGAGGCGGTCGAGCCGATGCCGATGACGCCCGAGCAGTTCGGCCAGTTCATCCGCGCCGAGATCGCGCGCTGGACCGCGCTCGCCCGGGCGAAGAACATCCACCTCGACGAATGAGCTCCGGCCGCGCGGCGCCGATCCCGCGCCGCGCCGCCGGCGCGCTGGCCGAGTGACCGCGTTCCAGGTCTTCGCGATCGTCGTCGCGCTCGTCGCGGCGTTCGGCTACCTCAACCACCGCTTCGTCCGCCTGCCCGACGCGATCGGCATCACCGCGATCGGCATCGGCGTCTCGATCGTCGCCGTCGTCGCGGCGTCGTTCTACCCTCCGCTCGCGCAGGCGGTCGAGACCGCGGCGAACTTCGACTTCGCCGGCTTCCTGCTGCACGGCATCCTCGGCCTGCTGCTCTTCGCCGGCAGCCTGCACCTCCAGGTCGCCGATCTGGCGCGCGAGAAGTGGCTGATCGCGACGCTCGCGACGCTCGGCGTCGTCGTCTCGACGGCGGTCGTCGCGGGCGGGTTCTGGGCGGCGACGCACCTGCTCGGCCTCGGCGTGCCGCTGCTCGGCTGCCTGCTGTTCGGCGCGCTCGTCTCGCCGACCGATCCGGTCGCCGTCCTCGCGGTGCTGAAGCGGCTCGGCGTGCCGAAGAGCCTCGAGGCGCGCATCGCCGGCGAGAGCCTGTTCAACGACGGCACCGGGGTCGTCGTCTTCCTGACGCTGCTCGAGGTCGCGACGTCGAAGGGCGGCGCGACGCCGACCACCGCGGCGCTGCTCTTCGTCACCGAGGTCGTCGGCGGCGTCGCGTTCGGCTTCGCCGCCGGCTTCGTCGGCCTGCGCATGCTGCGGCGCGTCGACAGCCATCCGGTCGAGATCCTGATCACGCTCGCGCTCGCGACCGGCGGCTATGCGCTCGCCGAGGCGCTGCACGTGTCGGCACCGATCGCGGTCGTGCTGATGGGCCTCATCGTCGGCAACCGCGGCCGCCGCGTCGCGATGTCGCCGACGACGCAGCGGCGCCTGTTCGATTTCTGGGACGTCCTCGACGACCTCCTCAACCTGCTCCTGTTCGGCCTGATCGGTCTCGTGATGATGTCGCTCTCGATCTCGGCGCCGCAGTCGGCGGCAGCGCTCGCCGCGATCGCGATCGTGCTCGTCGCCAGGCTCGTGAGCGTCGGCGCGCCGATCGCGCTCGTGCCGCGCCTCAGGCCGCACCGCAAGGCGGTGATCACGATCATGACGTGGGGCGGCCTGCGCGGCGGCATCTCGATCGCGCTCGCGCTGTCGCTGCCGATGGCGGTCGGCGGCCGCTCGACGATCGTGACGAGCACCTACGCCGTCGTCATCTTCAGCATCCTGGTGCAGGCGCTGACGCTCGAGCGCGTCGCCGGGCGCGTGCTCGCCGACGATGCGGCGCCGCAAACCTTACCGCCGTGATGCGGAAGCGAACGGTTCCACAATCGCCGTCCGACACCGACAGCATCCGGAGGAGACGAGATGAATTCCCGCGCCCTGCTGCTCGCCGCAGCGCTCGCCGCAATCGGCGCCGACGCGTCGGCGGCCGACCCGGTCAAGATCCTGTTCGTCGGCAACAGCTACACCTTCGGCCGCGTCGACCCGGTCCTCAGCTACAACGCGGCCAACGTGCACGACCTGACGGCGGCGTTCAACGCCGTCAGCTCGGCGGGATCGAATCCGTACGAGCCGCATCCGTGGGGCGGCGTCCCCGGGATCTTCAAGAAGTTCACCGACGAGAGCGGCCTCAGCTACGACGTCTCGATCTCGGCGCGCAACGCGGCGACGCTGCGCGGCCACTTCCTCAACACCGCGAACGCGGCGTGGGACCTGCGCGGCAACGTCGCGTCGCAGGTCTGGAACACGGTCGTGCTGCAGGAGCAGAGCGATGCGGCGCTGCCGGCAGGCCGCGGCAAGAACGCCAACCTCGCCCAGTTCAACGCCTACGCCGACCAGTTCGAGCGCTTCATCCACAACGGCAGCGCGCAGACGTACACCGAGACCCAGCTCTACGGCAGCCTCGCCGCGTGCCAGGCGACCGGCGCGTCGACGACGACGTGCAACACCGTGCGCAACATCCCGGCCAATCCGAACGCGAGCGCCGCGACCAAGATCTATCTGACCGAGACGTGGGC
>JASLGD010000540.1 GCA_030150305.1 Caldimonas sp.
GTCACGCGCGAGCGGATCCGGCAGATCGAGGCGAAGGCGATCCGCAAGCTCAAGCATCCGAGCCGCTCGGACAAGCTGCGCACGTACCTCGACACGCTCTGATCCGAGGGTTGACGAGCGGTCCCGGTCGCAAGGCCGGGACCGCTTTTTGCATGCGGGCACGATAAACTCGCGCCCGAATGCCCAGCTGCCCCGTTCCGGCATGACCCAGGTCCTGCAGCGCACCGTCCTTTTCGCCGACCTGCGCGGCAGCACCGCGATGTACGAGACGCTCGGCAACGCCGAGGCGACTGCCGTCGTGAGCCGCAGCGTCGCCCTCCTCGCGCGCATCGTCGCCGTGCACGGCGGCCACGTCGTCAAGACGCTCGGCGACGGCCTGATGGCCGTGTTCGAGCTGCCCAAGCAGGGGGTCACCGCTGCCGACGACATGCACGACTCGCTCGCGCGCATCGGCATGGCCGACGATCTCGTCGAGCCCGCGGCCGACTCCGAGCCGGGCGGCGACGAGACGTTCGAAGGCGGCGCGCCGACGCTGCCGCCGCGCCCGCCGGTGCCGCTCAAGCTCCAGGTCGGGCTCGCGCACGGCGAGGTCGTCGAGATGGGCGGCGACGTCTTCGGCGACGCCGTCAACGTCGCCGCGCGGCTGCTCGACCACGCCGGCGACAACGAAACGCTCGCGACGTCCAACGTCGTCGAGCAGCTCGGCGACTGGGAACGGTCGCGCTTCCGCAGCCTCGACCGCATGCAGCTGCGCGGCCGCGTCGAGCCGGTGCACGTGTACCTGCAGGAGCCGGTGCGCCGCTTCGGCGACACCGCGGCGACCGCGTACGGCGACATGCTGATCCCGGTCTCCGAGCCCGAGGGCATCCGCCTCGTCTGGCTCGACCTCAACCGGATCTACTCGGGCAGCAGCCTGCCGGTGATCCTCGGCCGCAGCCCGCAGGCGACCTACATCATCGACGACACGCGCGTCTCGCGATCGCACGCGCGCATCGACTGGCACGGCGGCACGTTCCAGCTCGTCGACCTCAGCTACAACGGAACGTACGTGCGCTTCGACAACGATCCCGAGATCATCAGCCTGCGCCGCGGCGCCTGCACGCTGCACGGCAGCGGCGTGATCGGGCTCGGCGCGCCGCCGTCGGAGCCGATCAGCCCGTGCGTGCGCTTCGAGGTCATGAAGTTCGCCGACACGCAGCGCGGCCAGGCATTCGACTTCGGCCTGAAGTGACGTTTGCTCCCGAGCCGGCGCACGCCCATGGGACCGCGCCGCGCACCGGCGTCATCCTCTGCAATCTCGGCACTCCGGAGGCGCCGACGCCGGCCGCGGTGCGCCGCTACCTTGCCGAGTTCCTGAGCGACCCGCGCGTCGTCGAGATTCCGCGCGCGGCGTGGCTGCCGATCCTGCACGGCATCGTGCTGCGCGTGCGGCCGGCGCGGTCGGCGAAGAAGTACGCGAGCATCTGGACTGCGGAGGGCTCGCCGCTCAAGGTCTGGACCGAGCGGCAGGCGACGCTGCTGGAGGGCTATCTCGGCCAGCGCGGCCACCGCGTCCTCGTCCGCCACGCGATGCGCTATGGCGCGCCGCAGGTCGCCTCGGTGCTCGACGCGATCAGGGCCGAAGGTGCCGATCGCATCCTCGTCCTGCCGCTCTATCCGCAGTACGCGGCGTCGACCACGGCGAGCATCGCCGACGCGGTGGCCGCGTGGCAGCGACGCGTCCGCAACGTTCCCGAGCTGCGCTTCGTCAAGCACTACCACGACGACGGCGGCTACGTCGACGCGCTGGCGGCGCGCGTCGAGGAGCACTGGCGCGTCCACGGCCGCGGCGACAAGCTCGTCCTCAGCTTCCACGGGCTGCCGCGGCGCTCGCTGACGCTCGGCGATCCGTACCACTGCGAATGCCTCAAGACCGGGCGCCTGCTCGCCGAGCGGCTCAAGGTGCGCGACGACGACGTCCGGGTCACGTTCCAGAGCCGCTTCGGCCGCGCCGCGTGGCTCGAACCGTACACCGAGCCGACGCTGATCGCGCTCGCGCGTGCGGGAGTCGCGCGCGTCGACGTCTTCTGCCCCGGCTTCACCGCCGACTGCCTCGAGACGCTCGAGGAAATCGATCAGGAGGCGCGCGCCGCGTTCCTCGCCGCCGGCGGCAAGGAGTTTCGCTACATCGCGTGCCTGAACGACCAGCACGCCTGGATCGCGGCGCTCGCGGCGATCGCGATCCGTCACCTCCAGGGTTGGCCGACGGACGCCGGCGGCGAAAGCGGCGACGCGCTCGAGGCGCAGCGCCGGCGCGCGCTCGCCGCCGGCGCGACGCGCTGAAGGCGGCACGCCGGGAGCGCTGGTTGCATCAGCGTTCGGCCCGTTGCGGGGATCGGCCGCAGCGGGTAATCATCCACCCGATCCCTCACAGCGAGAACACACATGAGACCAGTCCCCCGCCTGCTCGTCGGCGCCATGCTCGGCGTGCTCGCGACGGTCGCCGTCGCGCAGGTCCCCGCGGGCTATCCGGCGTCGTACGCCGAGACGATCGCCGGCGCCAAGAAGGAAGGCAAGGTCGTCGTCTACAGCACCACCGACACCGCTGCGGCGAACTTCCTGATCAAGGACTTCCAGGTGCTCTACCCGGGCATCTCGGTCGAGTACAACGACATGAACTCGACCGAGGTCTACAACCGCTTCATCAGCGAACGCGCGGCGAACGCCGGCTCCGCCGACGTCCTCTGGAGCTCGTCGATGGACCTGCAGATCAAGCTCGCCAACGACGGCGGCGCCCTCGCCTACGCGTCGCCCGAGATCCCGCACGTGCCGGGCTGGGCGGTGTGGAAGAACGAGGCCTACGGGACGACGTACGAGCCGCTCGCGATCGTCTACAACAAGCGGCTGCTCACCGGCGACGAGATCCCGCAGAGCCACGCCGACCTGCTGCGCGTCTTCACGACGAAGGCCGACAAGCTGAAGGGCAAGGTGACGACGTACGACATCGAGAAGTCGGGCGTCGGCTTCATGCTGATCACGCAGGACAGCAAGTACAACCCGCAGTTCTGGGACATGGTCAAGGCGCTCGGCGCCGTCGGCCCGCGCGTGCAGTCGAGCGCCGGCACGATGATGGAGCGGATCAGCTCGGGCGAGAACCTGCTCGGCTTCAACATCTTCAACTCGTACGCGGCGCTGCGCGCCAAGAAGGACCCGTCGATCGGGATCGTGCTGCCGAAGGACTACGCGCTCGTGATGTCGCGCGTGATGTTCATCTCGAAGAGCGCGAAGAACCCGAACGCCGCCAAGCTCTGGCTCGACTACATCCTCTCCAAGCGCGGCCAGGCGATCATCGCCAACCAGTCGGAGCTCGGCTCGATCCGCAACGACGTCGAGGGCGAGATGACTGCCGCCGGCTACGCCAAGCAGCTCGGCGCCGCGGCCAAGCCGATCCCGGTCAGCGCCGACCTCCTCGTCTATCTCGACCAGACGAAGCGCCTCGACTTCATCAAGCAATGGCAAGCGGCGATGAAGGCCGGCAAGTGACTCGCGCGTGGGGCGCGAGTCGTCCTGAGCGCAGCGAAGGATCTCTTTCGAGATGAGCTCGGTCGCTTCGCCTGCGAGGGCGCCCGGCCGGCTCGTCGTCATCGGGCTGACCGCGCTCGCGGTCTTCCTGCCGCTCGGCCTGATCGCCTACCAGAGCCTGCTCGACGCGCCCTTCTTCGCGCCGCACAAGATCGGGCTCGACGCCTTCGCCTTCATCTTCGCCGATGGCGACTTCTGGGACGCGCTGCAGAACTCGCTCGTCATCGCCGCGGCGATGGCGCTGATCGCGGTGCCGCTCGGCGGCATCCTCGCGTTCCTGATGATCCGCACCGACCTGCCGGGGCGAAGCTGGATCGAGCCGCTGCTGCTGATCCCGGTGTTCGTCTCGCCGATGGTGCTCGGCTTCGGCTACGTCGTCGCCGCCGGGCCGGTCGGCTTCTACTCGGTCTGGGCGAAGGAGCTCCTCGGCGGCGTGCCGTGGAACGTCTACTCGCTGACCGGCATCGCCGTCATCGCCGGCCTGACGCACGTTCCGCACGTCTACCTCTACTCGTCGTCGGCGCTGAAGAGCCTCGGCTCCGACGTCGAGGAGGCGGCGCGGATGGCGGGCTCGACGCCGTTCCAGGTCGCGCGCGACGTCAGCCTGCCGATGGTGACGCCGGCGCTGCTCTTTTCCGGCGTCCTCGTCTTCTTCCTCGGCTTCGAGATCTTGGGCCTGCCGCTAGTCCTTGGGGATCCAGAGGGCCACCTCGTCCTCGCTTCCTACCTATACAAGCTCACCAACAATCTCGGCACGCCGTCGTTACACGTCATGGC
>JASLGD010000579.1 GCA_030150305.1 Caldimonas sp.
GTCACGCGCAAGGGCGGACTGCTCGTCATCTTCGGGCACAACCCGCTCAACCCGCTGACCTCCAAGGCGGTGCGCGAGTGCCCGTTCGACGAGAACGCCGTGCTGATCCCGGCATCGACGTTTCGCCGGCGGGTCGAGGACGCCGGCTGGCACGCCGCGCATGCCGTCTACCGCATCTTCTTCCCGCACCTGCTCGCGTTCGCGCGGCCTGCGGAGCGGTGGCTGCGCGGCTTGCCGCTCGGCGCGCAGTACTTCGTCTGCGCGACACGGAGCTGACCTTGCTGGGCGCCGCCTTGCGGTTCGCCGCCGTCGGCGTTTCGAACAGCGTCATCGGCATCCTCGTCATCTATGTCGCCTGGCGCGCGCTCGGCTGGTCCGACCTCGCCGCCAACGCGCTCGGCTACGCCGTCGGCTTCGTCTGGGGATTCGGGCTCAATCGCAGCTGGACGTTCGGCGACCGCGGCAGGATCGGCGCGAGCTTCCTGCGCTACCTCGCCGTGTGCGCGGTCGCGTTCGCCGTCAATCTTCTCGCGGTCGTCGAGGCACGAAAGATGCTGGGCCCGGGAACGTTCGCACCGCAGCTGATCGGCGTCTGCGTCTATACCGTGATCGCGTTTCTGGGCAGCCGCTTCTACGCCTTCCGGGGTCGCTGAATGCAGGACAACGTCGCAGCGCCGTATCCCCTGCGGGCACAGACGCGCACCGACATCGGGCGGCTGCTGTTCTGGGCGGCCGCCGTGTTCGGCGCGTCGATCTTCTGGCTCGCGCTCCACCCGCCGCTCGCCGACCTGGCGCAGCACGCCGGCCAGATCGTGCTCATGCGCGACCTGCTCTTCGGCGACGGCCGCTGGGCCGACGTCGTCCACCTCAACTGGTTCACCCCGTACCTGATCGGCTACCTGCTGGCGGTGCCGCTCAGCCTCGTGCTGCCGATCGCGGTCGCGCTCAAGGTCCTGCTCTCGCTCTCGTACCTCGCGTTCGTCGCGATGTGCGTCGTCCTGCGACGACATTTCGGCGGCGACCCGCGGCTGGACTGGCTGGCGCTGATCCCGTTCTTCGGGCTGTCGTACAAGTGGGGCTTCCTGACCTTCCTCGTCGCCGCGCCGATCGCACTCGCGCTCGTCCTGCTCGGCTCGCGGTACGCCGAGCGCCCGACGGTCGCACGCGGCACCGCCGTGTTCGGCGTCGGCCTCGTCCTGCTCGCGTCGCACGGCCTGCAGTTCGTGCTCGGCTGGTCGATCGCGACCGCGCTCCTCGCGTACCGGTGGCGGCGCGCGCGCTTCTCGCTCGTCGCGTTCCTTCCGCCGCTCCTGCTCGCGGTCGCGTGCGCGCTGTATTTTTTCGTCAGCAGGAACGTCGAAGCCGACTTCAACGTCGCCTACGACTACTACAAGAGCTTCGATTACAGCTGGAAGCGGCTGCTCAAGATCCCGCTCTTCAGCGTCGGCCAGAAGGAGGACGTCTACCTGCTTCCGCTCGTCGCGGTCCTGCTCGTCGTGCCGTGGCTGTACGGGTTGCGGCCGAGTCGCGAGCGCGCGATCGCGTGCGTTCCGTTCGCGGTCGTCGCGGCGATCATGCTGCTCGTGCCGTCGTTCGCGATGAACACGGCGTTCCTCTACGAACGCTTCGAGCTGTACTTCCTGCCGACGTACGCGTGGATGTTCGCTGCGAGCCCGCGCCGCGACGCGCCGCAACCTTCCGCGCGCACCGTGCAGCGCACGAGCTTCGCGATGATCGCGGTGTGCTGCGCACTGCTCGGCCTCAATGCCGTTCGCGCCTGGGGCTTCGGCCGCGAGAGCAGCGGGCTCGACGCGCTGATCCGCCGGCTCGATCCGTACCAGCGCGCGCTCATCCTCGTCTTCGATGGCGACAGCCCCGCGGCGCACAACCCGTACCTCTACATCCAGTACCCGGCGTGGTACCAGGCCGAGCGCGAAGGCATGGTCGACTTCAACTTCGCGTGGTTCCCGCCGCAGATCGTTCGCTTCCGGCCCGGCCACCTGCCGCCTTGGCGGCCGGGCTACGAATGGCGACCCGATCGCTTCGACTGGAAGACGCATCGCGGCTCGGACTACCGCTACTTCTTCGTGCGCTCGCACAGCGCGCTTCCGGCAACGCTGTTCGAGGGAGCCGATTGCGCGCCCGCGCCGATCTGGGCGGGCGACGACTGGACGGTGTTCGAACGGCAGCCCTGCCGTTGATCGCGCGAGCAGCATGCCCGCTCGGCGCGACGGGTGCCGTGGTGCCGGCTGTCCGAATCGAACGGACGACCTTCCGCTTACAAGGCGGGTGCTCTACCAACTGAGCTAAGCCGGCCACGCCAGAGGCGGGCCAGTATAGGTGTGCGCCGGGTCGCCGCGATCCGACGCGCCTACTCGAAATGCAGGTTGTCCAGAGGGACGGGCACGGCGTTCCAACTCGTGTTGCACCCGTTCGTCGGGTATGCAAAGTCGAAGACGATGTCGTGCTCGGCATTCAATCCGACGAGACGGGCTGTCTGCTCGTCGTCCGCGACCGCGTAGTCGATCAGGATCGATTTCCCGGAGGCTTCGTAGGCGCTCGAGCACACGGGCGAAAAGAGCGATTGACCGTCGTCGAAGTCCCAGGATTCCGTCGCCGTCATCGCATCAGGGTCGATCGAATAGGCCGATACCGCGCTGTAGGACCGCGTGATCCCGGCCGGAGCGCCGGGTGGTTCGTTCCAGCTGCCCTCTCCGTCGTTGAAGAGCATCAGGAGGCCGTCCGATGTGATCGACACCGCGTGCTGGCCGGCCGGATAGAGGCCGCTGGTGAGCCGCAGCGCCTTCGCGCGAAGCGACGGAAACGTGTACCAGTACTTGGTCGGATCGCCGAGGATCCAGACGATGTTGCCCGTCGCGTAGTCGATCTTGATGACGAAGTTCTCTCGACTCGAGACGATCAGGCTGTTGTCCGAAGGATCGTACGTCGTCGCGTTGATGTGGAACCAGTCGACCGCGGGCCGAACGAACGCGCTCGGGTCGTCGCCCTGACTTCGCATGTACGTCGAGAGCAACGCCGCGATGTCCCAGGTTCCGAGGACTGCACCGCTGGTCGAGAACTCGGCCGCGGTCGAACCATCCTCCGAGCCCGTCGCGAACTCGCCGACCATCCCGGTCTTGCCGGGGTCGATGTTGTGCGTGAACCCGAGCAACGCCGTCGACTGCAGCTGGACACGCGACGCCGTCCCGTCGAGCTCCTGCAGCACGAATTGCGAAGAGGCAGGATCGCCGATCAC
>JASLGD010000598.1 GCA_030150305.1 Caldimonas sp.
TGCGCGTGCTCGCGAACGAAGGCTGGCAGACGCTCTCGATCGACGAGCTCGTCGCGGTGATGCGCAATGAGCGCAAGCCCCCTGCGAAGGCGGTCGTGCTCACGTTCGACGACGGCTGGAAGAGCGTCCTGCGCGCGGTGCCGATCCTCGAGCGCCATCGCATGCGCGCGTCGTTCTGGATCATCACCGGCGCCGGCATCGGCGACGACTACCTCGAGTGGAGCGACGTCGAACGCCTGGCGAAGAACCCGCGCTTCGAGATCGGCTCGCACACCGTGAGCCATCCCTGGGACGCGCGCGACAACCTCGTGACGTGGCTGCGCACGCCGAGCGCGGGCAAGGACCGCGCCGCGGTCCGCGCCGAGCTCGCCGACTCGAAGGCGACGCTGGAGGCGAAGACGGGCCGGCGCATCGACTACCTCGCGTGGCCGGTCGGCTGGTACACCGACGAGCTGGTCGAGCTCGCGAAGGAGGTCGGCTACCGCGCCCTCCTCACCGCCGAGGACGGCGGCAACGCGCCGGGCGACGACGTCTTTCGCATCCGCCGCGTCTTCGTCGACGGCGCGTGCGACGTCGCGGCGTTCCGGCGCCTCCTCGTCGAGCCCGCGTACCGGCCGTGCCAGACCAGCGGCCGCGCGACGTTCGGCCACTCGCCGCCGCCGGACTGAGCGCGCGCGACGGCGACAATGGCGGCTCCAACCGAGGAGCTCAGCGATGCAATGCGTTCTGGCGGGATCCCGCTACTTCGGCGCGACCGTGCTCGAGGCGCTGCGCCGCGAAGAAGGCGTCACGTTCGCCTGCGTGATCGTGCCCGCCGCCGACGACCGCCTCGCCGCCGCCGCCGCCAAGGCCGGCCTGCCGGTGCACGTCCTCGCCAACCCGAAGATCGTCCCCGGCGAAGCGATCCCCGACGGCACCGATCTCATCGTCGCCGCGCACACGCACGCGCGCATCAGCGACGAGGCGCTGGCGCGCTCGCGGCTCGGCGGCATCGGCTATCACCCGTCGCTGCTGCCGCGCCACCGCGGCATCGCCGCCGTCGAGTGGACGATCCTCGAAGGCGATCCGATCGCGGGCGGCTCGGTCTACCACCTCGCCGACGGCTGGGACGCCGGCCCGATCGCGGCGCAGGACTGGTGCTTCGTCGCGCGCGGCGAGTCGGCGCGCGAGCTCTGGGAGCGCGCGCTCGCGCCGATGGGGCTCGAGCTGCTCGCACGCGTCGTCCGCTACGCGCGCGACCACGGCGAGCTGCCCGCCAAGCCGCAGGACCCACGCTTCGCGACGCGCGCGCCGATGGTCCGCCGCGCCGTCGTCCTCGACGAGCACGCAACGCCGAACACGACCTCGCTCGTCGTCACCGTCGTCGGGCCGGACCGCCCGGGAATCGTCCGCCTGCTCTCCGAGCGCGCGCATCGCTTCGGCGCCAACTGGGCGGCGAGCCGGCTGTCGCGCCTCGCGGGCGAGTTCGCGGGGATGGTGCACTTCGAGGTGCCGCGCGAGAACGCCGACGCGCTCGCGACGTCGCTGCACGGCCTCGAATCGTCGGGGCTGAAGCTCGTGATCGCGAAGAGCGATCCGTCGAGCGCGCCGGCGGGAATGCGCGGCATCGATCTCGCGCTCGTCGGCGACGACCGCGCCGGCATCGTCAGCCACCTGACGCGCATCCTCGCCGACGCCGGCATCAGCATCGAGCACCTGCACACCGAGATCGTCGGCGCGACGCCCGCCGCCGCGAAGACGTTCAAGGTCTCGGCGCACTTGCTGGTGCCGAACGCGGTCTCGACCGAGGAGCTCCGGCGCCGCCTCGACCCGGTCGCGAGCGAGATGAAGCTCGACGTCGCGCTCGGCGACCGCGCGGACTGAAGCGCCTCGCGCCACCGCGCGCGAGATCTTCGCCGCAGCGACGACGCTCGTCTCTGCGGCGGCGCCGTCAGCCGGGCGGCTTCGCCGTCGAGGTCGATTGCGGCGCCTTGACCGCCGGGCTGGTCTGCTTGCCGCCGGCCGACGACGCGGGTTTCTTCTTCGCGCTCTTCGCCGAGCGCGCAGGGGGCGCCGGTGCATGCGCCGCGTCGCTCGCGTCGACGCGCGCCGCTGCCGGCGCGACCGGCGCTTCGACCGGGACCGTCGTCGTCGCCCGCGGCTTCGGCTCGTCGAACGCGCTGACGATTCCCGGGCAGAGATCGGCGCGCGGCGTGATGCCCGCGATGGTGTCGCCGTTGAACCAGAACCAATACGGCTTGGCGGTGATGCGGATCGCGTCCTTGCCGGACGGCTCGCCGTTGAACGTCTCCTGCTGCACGGGGACGACCCAGCCGCGGATCGACTGCGGCGTGCCGTCGATCGGGCAATCGCCCGGCTCGGGAGGAGCGACGACGATGCGCGAGTTCTTCTGCGGGCGAACGCGAAACGCCATGTAGTTGTTGATCGTCTTTTCGTAGCCCTGTGGCGCGCGCGTGCGCACGACCGTCGGCGCCGGCGGCTCCGGACTGGTCGCGCACGCTGCGAGCAGCACGCTCGCGAGACAGATCGACAGCACGCGGCCGTCGGCCATCGGGACCCGGATGTTCGGCACGCGCGACGTCACTGCAGATCGAAGCCTTCGATTGAGCCAAAGGCCACGGCGGCCCGACACCCCCTGAACGCGGTGTCGATGGCGCGGGCAATTTTCCGGCCCGCGGCCCTCCGGGAGAACGCGCATCACGACTCCGGCGGCTCGATCGCCTCGTGCCGCTCGCGCACGGTGAGCCAGGCGCCGGCGGCACCGCACACCGCGATCAGCGCCATGCCGACGAGCGACGTGTGGTCGGGAACGTACGAGAAGACGAGCCAGCCGCCGAGCATCGCGAACGCGATCTGCGCGTACAGGTACGGCGTCAGCGTCGACGCCGGCGCGCGCTGGTAGGCGAGGATCAGGAAGAAATGACCGATCGTCCCCATCAGTCCCATCAGCGCGAGCAGCGCCCACCAGCCCCAATGCGGCAGCGACGCCCACGCGAACGGCAGCGGCAGCGTCGCGACGAGCATGCCGACCCAGCCGGTGTAGAAGTGCATCGTGAGCGGGTTCTCGGTGCGCGCGAGCCGGCTCGTCAGGACCTGGAACCAGGCGTTGGTGACGACGAGCCCGAGCGGCAGCACGACCGCCCAGCTGAACACCGACGAGCCCGGACGGAGGATGACGAGCGTGCCGACGAAGCCGCCGGCGACGAGCGCCCAGCGCAGCGGCGAGACCTCCTCCTGCAGCGTCGTCGCGGCGAGCAGCGTGACGACGAGCGGCGCGGTCAGCACGATCGACGTGAACTCGGCGAGCGGCATGTAGCGCAGGCTGAAGAACGCGAGCGTGCTCGACGCGAGCAGCAGCGCGCCGCGCAGGAGCTGGAAGCGCGGATGCGCGGTGCGCAGCAGCGCGCGGCCGTGGCGCGGCAGGAAGACGACCGTCGTCGCCACCGCCTGGAACGCGTAGCGCACCCAGACGCCCATCAGGATCGGCACGCCGAGCGTCGACACCTTGGTCGCGGTGTCGAGCGTCGCGAAGCACGCGACGGCGACGATGACGAGGCCGATGCCGGCGAGGATGCGCTCGGATTCGCGGTCGCGCGTCCGGCGCGCGGTCGCCGCTGGCGGGTCGATCTCCACCGCGCCGTCGTCGTCGATTCGATCAGAGCGACCTCGCCGGC
>JASLGD010000032.1 GCA_030150305.1 Caldimonas sp.
GCGTCGGGCGCCTTGCAGTTCACCACCGTGCGGAGCTCGGAAGAACTCGACGCCGCGCTGCGCGGCAACTCCAGCCGCCCGGTCCTGCTCGATTTCTATGCCGACTGGTGCGTCTCGTGCAAGGAGATGGAGCGCTTCACGTTCAGCGACCCGGCCGTGCAGAAGAAGCTCGCCGGTGCGCTCCTGCTCAAGGCCGACGTCACCGCGAACGACGCGAACGATCGCGAGCTGCTCAAGCGCTTCAGCCTGTTCGGGCCGCCGGGAACGATCTTCTTCGACCCGGCGGGCAACGAGGTGCGATCGGCGCGATTGATCGGGTATCAGAACAGCGGCCGCTTCCTCGATACCCTGAAGACGGCAGGGCTCTGATCGGGGCGAGCTCGCCCGCCGTGTTAAAGTTCGTCTTCCAGTCGCGAGGTGGAGCAGTCTGGTAGCTCGTTGGGCTCATAACCCAAAGGTCGCAGGTTCAAATCCTGCCCTCGCAACCACCGAACCGAGCAAGCGCCGACCACCGTGTCGGCGCTTCGTCTTTCCGGGTCCTCATTCGCACCATGACGCGCCTCCACCGTCTCGCCGTCGCGACCGCTGTCGTCGCGGTCGTCGATGGTTGCGGCGGCGGTGGCGGCTCCGCTTCGACGGCGGTCGGCGGCCACGCGCCCGACATCGACGCGCCGACCGTCGCGCTCACCGCGCCGACGGCGCTCGCGAGCAACCTCACCGGAACGATCGCGGTGAGCGCGAGCGCGAACGACAACGTCGGTGTCACTGCCGTCGAGTTCCAGATCGACGGCGTGCCGCTCGGCGCCGCGGCCGCAAGCGCGCCGTACGCGACGACGCTCGACACCAGCGCCTATCCGTCGGGCCAGCACGTCGTCCGCGCCCGCGCGAGCGACGCCGCGGGCAACGTCTCGGCATGGTCGAGCGCAACCGTGAGCTTCGGCGGCGCGGTGACGCAGCCGGCCGGCTTCACGCGCGACGAAGCCTGGGTCACGGGGCTTGCCAACGCAAGCGCGTTCGCGCAGGCGCCGGACGGCAGGCTCTTCGTCGCCGAGCAGGCCGGAACGCTGCGCGTCGTCAAGAACGGCGCGTTGCTGGCGACGCCGTTCGTGTCGATCGCGGTCGACTCGAACGGCGAGCGCGGCCTGATCGGCGTCGCGCTGTCGCCGAGCTTCGCGACCGACGGATTCGTCTACGTCTACGCGACGCGCACCGCCGGCGGCGTGCACAACCGCATCAGCCGGTTCACGGCCGCGGGCGACGTCGCCGCGGTCGGCAGCGAGACGACGCTGGTCGACTTGCCGCCGCTCTCGACCGCGACCAACCACAACGGCGGCGGCATGCGCTTCGGTCCCGACGGCAAGCTCTACGTCGGCGTCGGCGAGAACGCGAACCCGCCGCTCGCGCAGGACCTGAGCTCGCCGCTCGGCAAGCTCCTGCGCTTCAACGCCGACGGCACGATCCCGAACGACAACCCGTTCTACGCGACGCAGGCAGGCCTCGCTCGCGCCGTCTGGGCGTACGGCCTGCGCAATCCGTTCACGTTCGCGTTCCAGCCAACGAGCGGCCGGCTGCACATCAACGACGTCGGCCAGAACACGTGGGAGGAGATCGACGTCGGCGTGGCCGGCGCGAACTACGGCTGGCCGAGCTCGGAAGGCCCCGACAACCTCACGGCCGCGTTCCAGGCGCCGCTCTTCACGTACAAGCACAGCGCCGCGAACCCGCCGGGATCCGGGCCGGGCGGGTTCTTCACCGGCTTCGCGATCGCGGGCGGCGCGTTCTATCCCGCGGCGGGCGCGTACCCGGCAGGCTATCGCGACCAGTACTACTTCGCCGACTACGTCAGCCAGTGGGTCGGCAGGCTCGATCTCGTCAACGGCGATGCGTACGCGTTCGCGAAGCTCTCCGGTGCACCGGTCGACATGCTCGTCGGCAACGACGGCGCGCTCTACGTCCTGACGCGCGGCAACGTGACGAGGATCAGCTCGCCCTGAGACTCGAGCCGGCGTTCACGGCGGGCACAGGCGCTTGCTCGGATCGCATTCCGTGCCGAGCGGGACCAGCGTGCCGAGCAAGGTCGGGATCAGCTCGCTCACCGTCGGATGGATGTGGACGGCGTGCTCGATCACCTTGTACGACGCGTCCGCCGCCATGACGTCGAGCAGCGAGTGGACGACTTCGTCGGCCTCGATGCCGAGCAGCGAAGCGCCGAGGATGCGCTCGCTCTCGGCGTCGACGAGCACCTTCATGAAGCCCTGCGTTTCGTCGCGCTCCTTGGCGCGGCCGACGCGCGCCATCGGCATCACGCCGACCAGCGCCGGCTTGCCGCGCGCACGCACCTCGGCTTCGCTCATGCCGACCCGGCCGAGCGGCGGATCGATGAAGAGCGCGTACGCCGTCAGGCGGTCGCCGACGCGACGGTGCTTGCCGTGCAGCAGGTTGGCGGCGACGATCTCGTGGTCGTTGAACGACGTGTGGGTGAAGGCGCCGCGACCGTTCGCGTCGCCGAGCGCCCAGACGCCGGCGACGCTGGTGCGCAGCTCGTCGTCGACGGTGATGTAGCCGCGCGGGTCGGTCGCGATCCCGGCCTTGTCGAGGCCGAGGTCGTCGGTGTTGGGCTTGCGCCCGACCGCCGCGAGCAGGTGGCTGCCGTCGAGCACGTGCGACGCGCCCCCTTCGTCGAACGCGACGCGCACGCCCTGGCCGCCGGCGCCCGGCGAGACCCGCGCCGTCTTCACCGAACAGTGGAAGGCGACGCCTTCGCGTTCGAGGATCGCCTGTACCTCGCGCGAGATCTCGGGGTCCTCGCGGGCGATCAAGCGGTCGCCGTATTCGACGACGGTCACGCGCGAGCCGAATCGGCGATACATCTGCGCGAACTCGAGGCCGATGTAGCTGCCGCCGGCGATGATCAGGTGCTCGGGCAGCGTGTCGATCGCCATCATCGACGTGTTGGTGAGGACCGGCACGTCGGCGATCCCGGGCCAGGTCGGCAGCACCGCCCGCCCGCCGACGTTGATGAAGATCTGCGGCGCCTCGAGGATTTCGCCGCCGACCTCGACCGCGTGCGGTCCGCTGAAGCGCGCATGGCCCCGGACCAGCGTCAGGTTGTCGGTGCCGGCGATCCACTTCGACAGGCTTTCGATCGATTGCGCGACGACGCGGTCCTTGCGCGCCTTCACTGCCTTCATGTCGACCGTCACCGGGCCGCCGATCCGGACCCCGTAGTCGGCGGCGCGCCGCGCGACGTGCGCCGTGCGCGCGCTCGCGACCAGCGTCTTGGTCGGGATGCAACCGTCGTTGACGCAAGTGCCACCGAGGTGCTCGCGCTCGATCAGCGCCGTTCGCTTGCCCACCTTCGCGAGTCTCACGGCGAGGAAGGGGCCCGCCTGCCCGGCGCCGATCACGATCGCATCGTACGAAGTCTTCTTCATCGCAGCTCCTGAAGGCGCGAGGCGCCGCCGGCATGATCATCGCCCCGCGCAGGGCGCGTTGGCCACAGGGAATCACGGCCTGGCTCAGTCGGCCAGAATCGCAATTCATGACGGCCGCCGACCCCTCTGCGCGCAAGGCCGCGGCCTGGATGGCCGGCTGGCTGACCGCGATGGTGGTGATGGCGGTCGCCGGCCGCGCCGCGACGCGAACGCTGCACGTCTTCCAGATCATGGAGATGCGCTCGCTGCTCGGCTTCGTGCTCGTCTGGCCGCTCGTCCGCGCCAGCGGCGGCGTGCGCGCGCTCGGCACCTCGCGCCCCGGCCAGCAGGTCGCGCGCAACGCCGTCCACTACGCGGCGCAGTTCGGCTGGTTCTTCGCGCTCACGCTGATCCCGATCGCGCAGGTCGTCGCGATCGAGTTCACGATGCCGATCTGGACCGCGCTGCTCGCGGTCTCGTTCCTCGGCGAGCGGCTCGGCGCGGCGCGCGTCGCCGCGGTCGTGCTCGGCGTCGTCGGCGTCGCGGTCATCGTCCGTCCCGGCCTCGACCACGTCGACCCCGGCCAGCTGATCGCGCTCGCGGCCGCGGTCGGCTTCGCGATCTCGGTGATCCTCGTCAAGTCGCTGACGCGCACCGACAGCCCGGTGACGATCGTCTGGTGGATGCTCCTCGTGCAGTCGGCGATCGGCGCGATCCCCGCGCTGCTCGTCTGGCGCACGCCTTCGGCCGCAGCGTGGCCGTGGATCGTCGTCATCGCGATCTGCGGAACGTACTCGCACTTCTGCATGACGCAGGCGCTTCGCCACGCCGAGGCGACGATGATCGTGCCGATGGACTTCCTGCGCGTGCCGCTCACCGCGATCGCGGGCTGGCTCGTCTACGGCGAGCGGATCGACGCGTTCACGATCGGCGGTGCGGCGATGATCCTGCTCGCGAACCTCCTCAACCTGCGCCGGCCCGTGCCGGCGCCGAAAGGCCAGCCGATGGCGACCCATCCATGAGCGCGATTCCGATGGCGACGCCGGAGGCGCCGCACGCTGCCGCGACGCCGCGCTGGCGCTGGCTGCCGGCGCCGAACACGTGGAAGTACCACGCGCTGCTGCTCGCGCTCGGCATCCTCGTCCTCGGCCCGCTCGGCGGGCTGACGGCGTCGTACATGAACTTCTCGATCGGCTTCTTCGTCGGCGGCCAGGTCCTCGCCGGACTGCTCGGCTCGACGGTGACGTTCGGCTACGGCGCCGACGGCAAGCACGGCGCCAACTTCATCCAGACCGCCGCGGCGTCGGTCGCCGGCATGAGCGCGATGGGCGTGCTGATCCAGGCGATGGTCTGGCTCGGCCTGCCGCAGCCGCCGATGTGGCAGCTCGTCGTCTACATGCTCGCGATCGGCATGTTCGGCGCCGGCATCGGGATGCTCTACACGCCGGTCCTCGTCGACCGCATGAAGCTGACGTTCCCGTCGGGCCTCGCGGTCGCCAACATCCTGCGCGCGCTCACCGACCCGGTGCTGCTGCGCCGCTCGGTGGCGCTGCTCGGCTCGGGAGTCGCGACCGGGCTCGTCGGCGGCATCGCGGCGACCAAGATCGCGCTGCTCGGCGCGGTCGAGCTCTCGGCGTCGACGTTCGGCGCCGGCATGGTCGTCGGCGCGCGCATCGGCCTGGCGGCGGTGACCGGGGGCGTCGTCGGCCTCCTGCTGAAGCCGCATCTCGTCGCGGTCGGCTGGCTGCACGCCGGCGATCCGCCGCGCAAGATCATGTTCCTGATCGCGCTCGGCACGATCATGGGCGCGGCGATCGTCGACATGACGGAGATCATGGCGCGCGCGATCCGCCGCTGGCGCGAAGCCGCTGCCGAGGGCGGCGCGCCGCCCGATCTCGAGGTGCACGGCTGGCGCCGCGTCCACACGACGCGGCTCGTCGTCTGGGCGATCTGCTGGGCGATCGCGGTGGTCGCGATCGGTCATCTCGTGCTCGGCCAGCCGGTGCTCTACCTGTGCGTCGCGCTCGTGCTCGTCTGCATCTTCGCGCTCGTCAACGGCATCTCGCTCGGCATCAGCGACACGAACCCGATCTCGTCGGCGTTCGTCGTCTCGATCGTCGTGATGGCGGCGATCGGCCTGCGCGATCCGGTCGTCGGGCTGATGGCGGGCACCGTGCTGCTCGTCTCGACGAGCGTCGCGTGCGACATGCAGCAGGACCGCTCGACCGGCGCGCGGCTCGGCACCAATCGGGTCCTGCAGTTTCGCTACCAGGCGGCGGGAATCCTCGTCGGCGCGCTGCTCGCGGTCGCGTTCGCGCGCCTCTTCATGGCCGCGTATCCGGTGCTGCAGCTCGACCAGACGACGATGAGCGAAAGCCAGCAGCCGGCGCAGTGGAACGCGGCGATGACGTTCAAGTTCGTCGGCATCCTGAAGAGCCTCACCGACGACAAGCCGTACCAGCGCACCGCGATCTGGCTCGGCGTCGCCGCGGGGCTCGCGATCGAGCTGCTTCGCAAGACTCTGTTCGCGAGCGAGCGCTGGCGGCGCTACAAGGCGACGCGCGCCGGCCGCGCGGTCGACTTCGTCCTCGACTCGACGGTGCTGTCGTCGCCGTACGCGCTCTCGTTCGGCGGCTTCGTCAACCTGGCGACGTCGCTCTGGCTCGGCGCCGGGGGCGTGGTCGCGAGCCTGATCGATGCCCGCGCCGCGCGGCGCAAGCGCCGCGACGCGCCGGGCGACGACGGCGCGCTGCCGTCCGACATGACGGCGACGTCGCTCTTCGGCGGTGGCCTGATCGCCGGCGACGCGATCGCGGCGCTCGGCCTCGGCCTGATCGCGCTCGGATCGCTCGTCGCCGGCTAGCGGTCGGGCGCCCCGACGAACGGCCGGCGATCGGGCTCGCCGTTTGCCGCATTCGCGGAGGTTTTTTGCGACCGGGTTCGGAGTGGGGTTGCCCGCGACGATCGCCGCATCGACGGAGAATCGTTTCCCTGCGACGCGCGCGATCGCGTCGTGTCGCAGCGCCGCGCATCGAAGGCCATGTCCGACAGCCCCTGGCCCACCACGGTCCCCGAGCCCCGCCATTCGCCGGGCCCCCGGCGGGCCGCGCTGCACGATGCGCTCGCGCCGGGGACGCGGCTCGACGAGTTCGAGATCCTGAGCGTGCTCGGCATCGGCGCGTTCGGCATCGTCTACCTCGCGTACGACCACGTGCTCGTGCGCCGCGTCGCGATCAAGGAGTACATGCCGGCCGCGCTAGCCGGAAGGCGCGAAGGCATGCCGGTCGCGCTGCGCGCGCCCGAGTTCGCGGCGACGTTCGAGCGCGGCCTCGATTCGTTCCTCAGCGAGGCGCGCTTGCTGGCGAGCTTCGACCATCCGGCGCTCGTGAAGGTGCATCGCTTCTGGCGCGCGAACGACACCGCCTACATGGCGATGCAGCACTATCCGGGCGCGACTCTGAAGGACGTGCGCATGCGCATGGCCGCGCCCCCTGACGAGGCGTGGCTCGTCGCGCTCACCGAGCCGCTGCTCGATGCGCTCGAGGTGCTGCATCGTCAGGGCGTCTATCACCGCGACGTCTCGCCCGACAACATCCTGATCCTGCCGAACGGTCGACCGGTCCTGCTCGACTTCGGCGCGGCGCGGCGGGTGATCGGCAACGGCTCGCAGTTCCTGAGCGCGGTGCTGAAGCCGCCGTTCGCGCCCGTCGAGCAGTACGCCAACGACGTCGAGCTGCGGCAGGGGCCGTGGACCGACCTCTACGCGCTCGGCGCGACGCTCTACTTCGCGCTGCTCGGCCACGCGCCGACGCCTTCGGTCGTGCGCGCCGTCGACGACGCGCTGCCGCTCCTCGCGACCGAGCGCGACGAGCGCGACGCGCGCGACGAGCCGCCGCAGGGACCTCTCCTCGCGACGGTCGACTGGATGCTCGCGATGGCGCCCGACGAGCGTCCTCGCGACGTCGACGAAGTGCGCCGCGTGCTGCGCGGCGAGGCGCCGCCGCCGTCGCGGCGCGTCGCGCCGCATCGCGATCGCGATCGCCGCAACGACGAAGACGCCGCGATCGCCTCGCTCGCCGCCGGCGACGACGACGACGAAGACGCCGCAGACGAAGATCCCGCGCATGAGATCGAGCCTCGGTCGACGTTCGCTCCGGGTCGCGAGCCCGCGCCCGCGGCGCCTGCGAACGCAACGCCCGGACGCGAGCCGCTCTTCGCGTCGCGCGCCCGCGCTGCGCGCAGTCCGCGCTTCGCCGTCGTCGCGCTCGGCGTGCTCGGCGCGATCGTGCTCGCGACCGGCGCGTGGACGTTGAACCGCGCCGGTCCGGCGACGCCTGCGCTCGCCTCGCTCGCCGCCGCGCTGCG
>JASLGD010000188.1 GCA_030150305.1 Caldimonas sp.
CCTCAGGTCGCACGTGCACCGCACACCCGAGGCCGCCGCGCGCGCGGCCGCGACGCGTCGGCGTCGCGACCGCTGGTCACCCCGGCGAACCTTGCATGCGATCAAACGCCGCGCCCCGACGTGCTGCTAATCTAGTCGCCCCGCGACCCGTCTAGGCCATGAGCGCTCCGATCCACATCGCCGTCGTCGACGACGAGACCGACATCACCGGCCTGCTCGGTCGTTACCTCGCAGGGCACGGCTTTCGCGTTTCCGAGCTGCACGACGGTGCCGCGCTCCTCCAGCTGATGGCCACCGACCCGCCGCAGCTCGTCCTGCTCGACCTCGGCCTGCCGGGCGAAGACGGTTTCTCGATCGCACGCCAGCTGCGCGAACGCTGGCGATGCGGGCTCGTCATCGTCACTGGCCGCGGCGATGCGGTCGACAAGGTCGTCGGCCTCGAGATCGGTGCCGACGACTACGTGACGAAGCCGTTCGACCTGCGCGAGCTGCTGGCGCGGATCAAGGCGGTGCTGCGGCGCACTGCGCCCGCAGGGTCCGCCGCGGGCGCCTCGCGGCCGCCGCATCGCTTCGCCGGCTGGGAGCTCGATACCGCGGCGCGACGGCTGCTCGATCCGCAGCGCCGCGAGGTCGCGCTGACGAGCGGCGAATTCGCGCTGCTCGCCGTGCTCGTCGAGAACGCCCGCCGAGTGCTTTCGCGCGACTTCCTGCTCGAGCAGACGCGCGGCCGCGAGGCTGGGCCGTTCGACCGCACGATCGACGTCCAGATCGGGCGCCTTCGCAAGAAGATCGAGGTCAACGTCGACGATCCGCAGATCATCAAGTCGGTGCGCGGCGCCGGCTACATCCTCGTCGCCCCGGTGACGACGGGTTGAGCGGGCGAGGTCGATGACGATCCCGGCGTACTCGACGCTGCAGAACGGCGGGTCGATCGACGCCCTCTACCGCACGCTCTTCCTCGCCTACCCCGACGCGCTCGTCGTCGCCGACGGCGCCGGCCGCATCGTCCTCGCCAACCCCTCGGCGGCGGCGCTCCTCGGCTACGAGGTCGACGAGCTGGTCGGCCTCGCGATCGAAGCGCTCGTTCCCGACGCGGTGCGGGCCCGCCACGCCGCCTACCGCGAGTCGTTCAACGACGCGCCGCGTGCGCGGCCGATGGGAAGGCAGACCGAGCTCGTCGCGCGCCGCAAGGACGGCAGCGAGGTCGTCGTCGAGATCGCGCTCAGCCCGCTGCTGGACCACGGCCAGCCGCTCGTCGTCGCCGCGATCCGCGACATCGGCGCGTATCCGCGTATGAAGCAGGCGCTGCAGCGCGCGCGCTACAGCGAGCAGCTCGCTCGCGTCGGCAGGCTCGCGGTCGACGCGCGCGAGCCGCAGACGCTGCTCGACGAGATCCCGCGCGTCGCCGCCGAGGCGCTCGCGGCGGACGTCGCGATCGTCTACCTGCTGCAGCCCAACCGCCTCGAGCTGCGCGTCGCCGGAGTGGTCGGCGACATGCCCGGCGAGTCGATCGGCGACTGCATCGCGAACCGTCCCGAGACCTCGCTCGGCCACGTTCTCGCCGAGGGGCGCTCGCTCGTCATCCCCGACTATGCCGAGGAGCGTCGCGTCGAGGTGCCGCGCGCATACGTCGGCGCCGGCCTGACGAGCGGGCTCGTGGTGCCGCTCTCGGACCTCGGCCGCACCATCGGCGTCCTCGTCGTCCGCTCGCGGCGGCGGCGCGACTTCGCCGCCGACGAGATCCGCTTCCTCGAATCGCTCGCCAACATGCTCGCGAGCAGCCTGCAGCGCGTCCACTCGGAAGAGGCGCTGAATCACGCGCAGAGGCTCGAGACCGTCGGCCAGCTGACCGGCGGGATCGCGCACGACTTCAACAACCTGCTCACCGTCATCCAGGGCAACCTCCAGGTCCTCGGCGACCTGCCGAACCTCGCCGAGGACAGCCACGGCGGCCAGCTGCTCGGCGCCGCGAGCCGCGCCGCGCGCCGCGGCGCCGAGCTGACGGGCAAGCTCCTCGCGTTCTCGCGCCGTCAGGTGCTGCAGCCGACCGCCGTCGACGCCGGCGCGATGCTGCATTCGCTGGCCGACATGCTGCGCCGCACGCTCGACCAGCGGATCCGCATCGAGGTCGACGGCGCGCCAGGCGCGAACGCGATGGCCGATCCGGGTCAGCTCGAATCCGCGCTCCTGAACATCGCCATCAACGCGCGCGACGCGATGCCCGGCGGCGGCACTCTGCGCTTTCGCGCCGAGGTCTGCAGCGAGCTCCCGGCCAGCGTCTTTCCCGAGGTCGAGCCCGTGGAGAACGGCTTCGTCGCGATCACGATCAGCGACAGCGGCGGCGGCATGTCGGCAGAGACGCGCGAGCGCGCGTTCGAGCCGTTCTTCACGACGAAGGAAGCCGGGCGTGGCACCGGGCTCGGACTGAGCACGGTCTACGGCTTCGTCAAGCAGTCGAAGGGCGCGATCACGCTCGACAGCGTGGTCGGCCAGGGAACGACGGTGACGCTGTACATCCCGCGGCCCGCGACGGCTGCGGCCGGGGTCGCCGCCGATGGCGCCGGCGCAGGCGCGATCCCGGAGGGGCTAGCGGTGTTGCTCGTCGAGGACGATCCCGAGGTGCGAGACGTGATGCGGCGTTTTCTCGAGAGCCTGCGCTGCAAGGTGCTCGAAGCGCCGAGCGGCGAGCAGGCGTTGCTGGCGCTCGACGGCGAGGAGCGCTTCGACGTCCTGCTGAGCGACATCGCGCTCGGCCCCGGGATCCGCGGCACCGAGCTCGCGGCAAAGGTGCAGGAGCGCTTTCCGGCGCTGGCGATCGTCCTGATGTCGGGCTTTCCTGCCGAGCTGATCGAGGCCGACCGCGACTCGCCGCTCGGCTGGGAGCTGCTCAGGAAGCCCTGCTCGCGCGAGGAGCTGACGCACGCGATCGCCCGCGTCGTCGGTGCGTCCTGAGGCGCTGCGCTATTGCAGCGTCGTCGGCGCGAGGCAGCGCTGGATGAAGGCCGAGAGCGCGTCGACGTCGGGGATGCGGATGTCGCGCCGGCCCTTCTCGGCGAACTCGATCACCTCGTCGCGCGCGAGCCGCGACAGCGCGCGGCTGACAGTCTCGAGCGTCATCCCGAGGTAGTTGCCGATCTCGGCACGCGTCATCCGCAGCGTGATCTGATCGGAGCGCAGGCCGCTCTTGGCGAGCGAGTCGGCCCACGAGCGCAGGAACTCGGCCACGCGGGCGTCGGCGGGCAGCGTGCAGACCGACATCAGCGAGTCGCGGTCGCGACCGATCTCGCGGCTCATCGCGACGTGCAGCGCCGACAGCAGGGCAGGGTGCGCGATGCTCGCCGCGAGCAGCTCGTCGTAGCGGACCACCCAGACCTCGCCGGTGTCCATCGCGACCGCGTCGCACGAGTACCTGCCCGCCGCGATGCCGTCGAAGCCGAGCCAGTCGCCGCGGAACTTGAGGCTCACCACCTGCTCGCGGCCGTCGGCGGCGAGGTTGACCATCTTGAAGAAGCCCGAGTTGAGGATGTAGAGCGACTCGAAGCGCTCGCCCGCCGAATAGACGACATCGCCGGCGCGGACGACGCGGCGGCGCGGCGCGAGGCGCTCGCTCAGCAGCTTCAGCGTGTCGGCAGCGTTCTGGCTGGCGAACCGGTCGGCCGGTCGCACCTGCGCGGCGTGCAGCGGCAGCAACGGAGCAGGGAACCGGGGAGAGTCGAGCGTGCTGAGCTGGGCGGACATCGAGAGGCTCCTTGCTGCGGCTGGTTTCGATGTGGCCATGCTAGGAACGCGGCGCCCGCGGACGACCAACGGTCCACGTCGCTCGGTCGCAGTGTGTAAACGAAGCGTGTCAGCGCGAGATCGGGGGAACCGCCCTTGACGCGAATCAAGGCTCGCGCAGGTCATGCGAATAGCCTTTGCCCACCCGACTCGAGCGGGGGACCCTTGAAGACCATCGTCTTGACGCCCGTGCCCAGCGCAAACCTCGAACGTCTGTCGGCCAGCGACTCCGACCTGCTGATCGAAAACGCCCGGCTCCTGCAACGCGCGGCCCAACCGCGGCAAGCGCTGCTGCGCGGCAAGAAGCTGGCGCTGCTGTGCGAGTCGGAGGAGGGCGCCGAAGCGGTCCTCTTTCGCGAAGCCGCGGCCGGGCTCGGCGCCCACGTCTCGCACGTCCGCCCACGCCTCGCCGACCTCCACCAGCGCGACGATCTCCAGCACACCGCGCGCATGCTCGGCCGCCTCTACGACGGCATCGAATGCCAGGGCCTGGCGCACGAGCTCGTTGCACTGGTCGGGCGCGAGGCGGGAGTCCCGGTCTACGACGGGCTCGCGTCCGAGGCTCATCCGACGGCGCGCCTCGCGGCGCTGCTCGACGTCGCCGAGCCGCCCGGCAAGCTCCGTCAGCTCGTGCTGCAGACGGTGCTGCTGAGCACGCTGTCGTGAGCGTCGACGAGCAAAGGAGGACAGTGATGCATCCCACCCTGCGCGTGATCCGCAACGAGCACGGCGTGCTGTCGGCGGTGCTGCGGTCGATCAGCCTGCTGCTCTCGGAAGGCAAGCGGCACCGCATCCAGCCCGACTTCACCGTGCTTCGCGCGATGCTCTTCTACATCGACGAGTTTCCCGAGAAGGTCCATCACACGAAAGAGAGCGAGCTGCTCTTTCCAAGGATCCGCGAGCGCAGCGGCGAGGGCGCGGCGGTGCTCGACCGCCTCGACGCCGAGCACTCCGCGAGCCATCGCGCGGTGCTCGAGCTCGAGCACGACCTGCTCGCGCTCGAGATGATGAGCGACGCGCCCGACGCCGACGAGCGGCGGGCGCGGTTCGAGGCACGGATGAACGGCTACGTGACGTCGTACCTCGAGCACATCCGGCTCGAGGAGGTCGAGGTGCTGCCGCTCGCCGAGCGCGTGCTGACCGCCGCCGACTGGGCGGTGCTCGACGTCGTGTTCATGAAGAACCGCGATCCGCTGACGCACCGCGAAGGCGACGACGCGTTCCGGCCGCTCTTCAAGCGCATCCTGACGACGCTGCCGGCGCCGCTCGGGCTCGGCCCGGCGATGGAAGCGCTCGACGTCTCGTACCGGCGCGCCTAGCGCGTCATGCCGCCGCCGCGCAGAGCGCGGCGCCGAGCCCGTTCCAGAGCGCGAGCAGCGACGAGCCGGCGAGCAGCGCACCGGCGATGCGCACCGAGAGCGCGCCGAGCGGCGTCCCCGGTGCGAAGCGGCGCAGACCCGACCACGCACCCTGCGCGACGACGAGCACGAGCGTCGAGCCGAGCGCGAACGCGGCCATCGTCGCCGCTCCGCCGGATGGCGACGATGCGAGCGCGGCGACGAGGAGCGCGGACTGCAGCAGCCCGCACGGGATCGCGACCCAGCAGGCTCCCGCGAGCGCTGCGCCGGCCGGTCGCGGCAGCGCGCGAACGAAGCGGATCGCACGGGCGCCTTCGACGGCAGCGAGCCGCGGCGTCGCACGCGACAGCCAGCCCGGCGCACGCGCGGTCCAGAGGAGCCACACGCCGAGCGCGACGGCGGCGACGTGGACGATCGACCAGAGCGGTCGCACGAGCGGCGCCGCGGTCGCGAAGCTGCCGAGGCTGCCGACGCCGGCGGCAGCGATCGCTCCTCCCGCCGCATAGCCGGCAAGCCGAGCGCCGTGGAGCGCGACACGCGCGGGCGAGATCGGCTTGGTGCCGGCGATCGCGCCGCACGCAGCGCCGCACATCGCCGCGCAATGCGGGCCGCCGGCCAGGCCCATCAACAGCGCGGAGGCGGCGAGGGCAGCGTCCATCGCAAGCCTTCTTCTCGGTCGCTCACGTCGACGCGTCGAGCGCGTCCGTTTCGCGCGACCTCGCGCCGAGCGCGTTCACCTGCGCGTCGGTCAGCAGCAGCAGGGCCGTCGTCGCGGTCGCCGCGGTGATCGCCGCCCAGAAGATGAGGAACGTCACCGAGTGGACCGCGACCGGCGACCAGCCGAAATGGGTGCCGCCGAACCAGCGCAGGTCGCGCGGGTCGAGCACGGCGAAGACCATCGCGTCGAGGACGCCGGCGGTGAAGAACGCCGGCCAGAGGACGCACAGCGCGAGCCGTTTCACGGCGCGTCGGCGCGCGGCGGCGTCGCCGCATGGTTGCGTGCCTGCAGCGCCGGCGCGGTTGGCGCCGCACGGCCGGCATTCGTCGTCGCGGCGGGCACTTCGACGATCTCGCGATCGGCGCGCGCGAGCGCGATCCCGAGCGTCGCGAAGCTCGCGACGACGACGATCGCCGGGCCGGCGAGCGCGAACCAGACGATGCCGAAGCGCCACCAGGGCGCGGCGTTGTGTTGCGTTCGATCGATGTCGCGCATGCGGTCTCCTTGGTTCAGTGCGGGACGACGAACGTCGACCGCTCGCGCCGCTCGGCGTCGGCCTTGTCGTCGGCCTTGTCGTCGGGCTGCTCGTGCTTGCCGTGCTCGTCGGATGACGCCCGAGCGTCGTGGCGAAGCGCGATGCGCAGCTGGATCGGGTGTGCGCCGGGTCCGAGCGCGCGCGCCGCGTGGGCGGGGACCTGCACCGCGAACGGCACCCAGCGCGCCTCGGTCGGCGAGAGGACGACGTCGGACCACGCCGCGATGCGGGCGCCCTCGATCCCTTCGACGTCGAGGTGGAAGCGCTGCGGCCGCTCGGTCGCGTTCATCAGCTGCACGCGGTAGACGTTCTCGATCGCCCCGTCCTCGACGAGGCGCGCGAGCGCGCCGCGGTCGCGGACGACGTCGGCCTTGAACGGCGCGCGCAGCGCCAGGCTGACGACGAACGCCATCGCGATCGCGACGAGCACGCCGCTGTAGACGAGGACGCGCGGGCGGACCAGGCGCCGCCACATCCGGCGGCGGGTCCACTGCTGCGCCATCCCGTTCTGCGTCGCGTAGCGGATCAGCCCGCGCGGCGACCCCATCTTGTCCATGACGCCGTCGCAGACGTCGATGCATGCGGCGCAGCCGATGCACTCGTACTGCAGGCCCTTGCGGATGTCGATCCCGGTCGGGCAGACCTGGACGCAGAGCGTGCAGTCGATGCAGTCGCCCATGCCGACCGACGCGGCGGCGACGCCGCGCCGGCGCGAGCCGCGCGGCTCGCCGCGCTTCGCGTCGTAGCTGATGATCAGGGTGTCGCGGTCGAACATCGCGCTCTGGAAGCGCGCGTAGGGGCACATGTACTTGCACACCTGCTCGCGCATCCAGCCGGCGTTGCCGTACGTCGCCAGGCCGTAGAAGAGGATCCAGAACGTCTCCCACGGGCCGAGCGCGAGCGCACGCCGCACCTCGGCGTCGATCGTGAACACCAGTGTGAAGTAGGCGACGAAGGTGAGCCCGGTCCACAGCCCGATCGCGAGCCAGACGAGATGCTTGCCGCCGCGCCGCAGCATCTTCTCGAGCGACCACGGCGCCGCGTCGAGCCTGATGCGCGCCTGCCGGTCGCCCTCGAAGCGATGCTCGACCCACAGGAAGATCTCGGTGTAGACGGTCTGCGGGCACGCGTAGCCGCACCACAAGCGGCCGGCGACGGTCGTGAAGAGGAACAGCGCGTACGCCGAGAGGATCAGCAGTCCGGCGAGGTAGATCACGTCCTGCGGATGGAGGACGAGGCCGAAGACGTAGAAGCGCCGCGCCGCGAGGTCGAGCAGCACCGCCTGGCGACCGTTCCACTGCAGCCACGGCAGCCCGTAGAAGACGAGCTGCGTGGCGATCACGAGCACGACCCGCGCACGCGCGAACGAG
>JASLGD010000199.1 GCA_030150305.1 Caldimonas sp.
TACAAGGAAGCGCCGCGCGACGGCGGCGCGACGTGGCTGCCGGCCGCGCCCGCCGACACGCTCGCGCGCGGCGACTGGTGGCGCCTGTTCGACGACCCCGAGCTCGCGCGCCTCGCCGCCGAGGTCGACGCTGCCAACCAGACGATCGCCGCCGCAGTCGCGTCGTACCGCCAGGCGCAGGCGCTGGTGAAGGAAGCGCGCGCCGCCTACTTCCCGTCGGTGGCGCTGTCGGTCGACGCGCGGCGCACCGGCGGCGGCACGGTCCAGGGCAGCAGCGCGGCGGTCGCGCAGAGCACGGCGGGCAACCGCTTCGACCTCTCGGTCGACGGCAACTGGGCGCCCGACTTCTGGGGCCGCGTCTCGCGCTCGGTCGAAGGCGCGCGCGCCAGCGAAGCGGGCAGCGTCGCCGATCTCGCCGCGGCGCGCCTGTCGGCGCAAGGCGAGCTCGCGATCGACTACTTCTCGCTGCGCGAGGCCGACTTCGAGGCCGACCTGCTCGCGCGCACGATCGAGGGCTACCAGCGCGCGCTCGTCATCACGCAGAACCGCTACGCCGCCGGCGTCGTCGCCAAGACCGACGTGCTGCAGGCCGAGACGCAGCTGGCGACGACGCGCGCGTCGCTGACGACGGTGCGTGCCAACCGCGAGCGCTTCGAGCACGCGATCGCGGTCCTCACCGGCAAGGCGCCGGGCGCGGTGACGATCGCGCCGGCGCCGTGGAACGCGGTCGTTCCCGGCGTCCCGATCGGCGTGCCGTCGGACCTGCTGCAGCGTCGGCCCGACATCGCGTCGGCGGAGCGCCAGGTCGCGGCGGCGAACGCGCAGATCGGCGTCGAGCGCTCGGCGTACTTCCCGAGCTTCGTCCTCGGCGCGTCGGTCGGCAACGGCGGCGCGCGCATCGGCGACCTGTTCTCGGTGTCGGCGGCGGTGTGGTCGATCGGCGTCACCGCGACGCAGACGCTGTTCGACGCCGGCGCGATCTCGGCGCGCGTCAGCGCCGCCGAGGCGGCGCGCGACGCCGCCATCGCGCGCTATCGGCAGACCGTGCTCACCGCGTTCCAGGCGGTCGAGGACCAGCTCGCCAACGCGCGCGCGCAGGCCGAGCAGGCGGCGTACGTCAAGGTCGCGTCCGATGCCGCCGACCTCACCGAGCAGCAGATCCTCAACCGCTACCGCGAGGGCCAGCTGAGCTACACCGACGTCGTCACGGCGCAGGCGTCGGCGCTGTCGGCGCGGCGCGCGCTCGTTCAGGTCGCGGTCAGCCGGCAGGTCAGCGCGATCACGCTGATCCAGGCGCTCGGCGGCGGCTGGGACGTCGGCGCGCCGGTCCAGCTCGAGAGCTCGGTCCGCCCGGCGCCGCCGCGCTGAGCCCACGAGCGCGCGCGGCGCCGCGCGCTCTTCGCGAAGGCGTGGAACACCCTAACCGGGCGCCCGGGACCGTCCGTCAGAATCGCCGCTCGGTTCGTCAACGAGCGACGCGATGGACAAGGTCTGGTTGAAGCAGTATCCCGCCGGCGTCCCGGCCGAGATCGACGTGAACCAGTATCCGTCGCTCGTCGCGCTGCTCGACGAGAGCTTCCGCCGCTACGCCGATCGGATGGCCTACAAGTTCATGGGCCGCGCGATCACGTTTCGCGAGGTCGACCGGGCATCGGCGGCGTTCGCGGCCTGGCTGCAGGCACGCGGGCTCGCGCGCGGCGAACGCGTCGCGGTGATGATGCCCAACGTTCCGCAGTATCCGGTCGCGATCGCGGCGATCCTGCGCGCCGGCCTCGTCGTCGTCAACGTCAATCCGCTCTACACGCCGCGCGAGCTCGAGCACCAGCTGAAGGACTCGGGCGCGAAGGCGATCGTCGTCCTCGAGAACTTCGCGAGCGTGCTGCAGCAGGTGATCGGTGCGGTGCCGACGAAGACGGTCGTGCTCGCCGCGATGGGCGACATGCTCGGCTTTCCGAAGTCGCTGATCGTCAACACCGTCGTCCGCAAGGTGAAAAAGCTCGTGCCCGCGTTCGAGCTGCCGGGCGCGGTGCGTTTCAACGACGCGCTCGCCGAAGGCAGGCGCACGTCGCTGAGGCCGGCGCCGGTCGGCCCCGACGACATCGCGGTGCTGCAGTACACCGGCGGCACGACCGGCGTCAGCAAGGGCGCGACGCTCTTGCACCGCAACCTCGTCGCCAACATCCTGCAGGCCGAGGCGTGGTACCAGCCGGCGCTGAAGAAGATCCCGGCGGGCGAGCAGATCGTGACGATCTGCGCGCTGCCGATCTATCACATCTTCGGCTTCAACACGAACATCATGCTGTCGATGCGGATGGGCGGCGCCAACATCCTGATCCCGAACCCGCGCGACCTGCCCGCGGTCTTCAAGTCGCTGCAGGGCGAGAAGTTCCACAGCTTCCCGGCCGTCAACACGCTCTTCAACGCGATGGCCAACCATCCCGACTTCGGGACCGTCGACTGGAGCGGGCTCGTCATCTCGGTCGGCGGCGGCATGGCGGTGCAGAGCGCGACCGCCAAGCTCTGGCTCGAGAAGACCGGCTGCCCGATCGTCGAGGGCTACGGCCTCTCGGAGACGTCGCCGTCGGCGACGTGCAACCCGGTCGACAGCACCGCCTACAGCGGCAACATCGGATTGCCGATGCCCAACACCGAGCTCGAGTTGCTCGACGACGACGGCAACGAGGTCCCGATGGGAACGCCGGGCGAGATCGCGATCCGCGGGCCGCAGGTGATGGCCGGCTACTGGCAGCGGCCCGACGAGACCGCGAAGGCGATGACCGCCGACGGGTTCTTTCGCAGCGGCGACATCGGCATCGTCGACGAGCGCGGCTACTTCAAGATCGTCGACCGCAAGAAGGACATGATCCTCGTCAGCGGCTTCAACGTCTATCCGAACGAGGTCGAGGACGTCGTCACGCAGATGCCCGGCATCCTCGAGTGCGCGGCCGTGGGCGTCCCCGACGCCAAGGCCGGCGAGGCCGTGAAGCTCGTCATCGTGCGCAAGGACCCGAACCTCACCGAGGCCGCGGTGCGCGCCTATTGCGAGGCAAATCTCACGGGCTACAAGCGGCCGAAGATCGTCGAGTTCCGCAACGATCTGCCGAAGTCGCCGGTCGGCAAGGTGTTGCGTCGGGAATTGCGCGACAAGGCCTGACGGAAGCGCGAACGGAGCGGTCCCGCGCGTCGGCATGCTGCTACATTTCGCGGTTGTCATGGCGACGCGGCCACGCTCGACGGCTACGGGAACACTGGGGTGATCTGGGTCAAGACCGACGCGGGGCGCGCCGAGATGCAGAACAGGGCGCTCGTCAAGGAGCGTGCGCGCCGCAACCTGCTGCTCCTGATCGACGGCGTCAAGACCGAGGAGATGCTCCTCGCCAATCTTGCCGGCATCTCCGCGAACGACTTCCAGGAGCTGCGCAAGCTCGACCTCATCGCGCCCGCATCGGGCGCCGTCACGATGGGCAACCCGGCGCGCGCGACTGCGTTCGAGACGACGCGGCCGACGATGCCGCTGCCGCTCGAGGCCAAGTCGCTCGACTACAGCGAGTTCACCGCTGCGCTCACCAAGCTGATCTCGAGCCAGCTCGGCCTGCGCGGCTTCACGCTGACGCTCGCGGTCGACAAGGCATCGACCGTCGAGGAGCTGCGCGACGTCGCTCAACGCGTCCTCGAGCAGATCCGCGAGCGCAAGGGCGAGGGCGCGGCTGCCGAGGCGAGAAGGACGCTCTACGGCGGTTGATCGCGAGACGGCGCGGCCGCCGGGGCGCGGCGTCCGCAGCGTCGCGCACTGGCTGTGGCGGCCGTTCCGGTTCGTCCTCCTCGCCCTTCTCGTCGTCGTCATCTTCGTCGAGGAGTGGGGCTGGCGACCGCTGTCGGCGCTCGCCGCCGCGATCGCGCGCTGGCCGCCGCTCGCCGACCTCGAGCGGAAGATCCGCGCCGCGCCGCGCCGCGTCGCGCTGGCGCTGTTCCTCGTCCCCGCGCTGCTCCTCTTTCCGGTCAAGCTCGCTGCGCTCTGGCTGATCGAGGACGGCCGGGCGACGCTCGGCATCTCGATGATCGTCGCCGCCAAGGTCGTCGGCACCGCGTTCCTCGGCCGTCTCTTCATCCTCGTCGAGCCGCAGCTGATGACGTTCTCGTGGTTCGCGCGCACCGTCTACTGGTGGCGCAGCACGCGCGCGCGCGTCATGGCGGCGCTGCGCCGTTCGCTCGTCTGGCGCATCGCGCGCGG
>JASLGD010000222.1 GCA_030150305.1 Caldimonas sp.
GGCCTCGACGCGCGCGGCGGCGATGGGGTGGTGGCGGGGGGGGGGGGGGGCGCCCCGCGCCCGCTCGGCGAGCCGTTCGGCGTCGCTCTCGAGTGCGCGCAGCACGTCGGCGACGTCCTGCATGCCGCGCAGGACGACCTCGCGGTACGCCGCCGACGATTGCTCGTAGGCGGCGACCGCGGCGCGTTGCTCGGCCCGCAACGCGCCGCCGTGGAAGATCGGTTGCGTCAGCGAAGCGCCGAGCAGCGAGAACGCCGTGCCGCTGCCGAAGAGATCGCCGGGATGCGTCGTCAGCGATCCGAGCGTCGCCGACAGCGTCAGCTGCGGATAGAGGTTGGCGTTGGCGACGCCGACGTCCGCGGCCGCGCGCGCCAGCAGCGCTTCGGAGGCGCGGATGTCGGGACGCTGGCGAGCGAGCTCGGACGGCAGCGACAGCGGCAGCTCGGCGGGCAGCTGCAGGTCGGCGAGGCGAAGCTCGGGCAGCGCGGCTGCGCCCGGCGCCTCGCCGACGTACACGGCGAGGCGATGGCGCACCTGCGCGAGCTGCCGCGCGAGCTCGGGGACGAGCGCGCGCGTCTGCGCGAGCTCGAGGCGCTGCGCTTCGACGTCGGTGTGCGCCGCGCTGCCGATCGTCTCGAGCCGCTCGACGATGCCGAGCCTGCGCTCGTGCAGCGCGACGAGCTCGCCCGCGATCGCGATCTGCTCGCGCAGCGACGCCTCGCGGACGGCCGCGGTGACGACGTTGCCGGCGAGCATGAGGCGCGCCGCCTCGAGCTGGAAGCGCTCGGCGTCGACCTGCAGGCGCAGCGCTTCGAGCTCGTTGCGCGTCGCACCGAAGAAGTCGAAACGATAGGAGATGCCGATCGACGCGAGGTACAGGTTGAACGGCGTCGAGACCGGCAGCGCGCGGGCGCCGACCGCTTCGGGCTCGACGTCGATGCGGTTGGCCGAGAGCCTGGCGTCGACGCGCGGATAGCGCGTTTCGCCGCTGCGCGCCTCGCGCAGCTCCTCGGCCTGGCGCAGCTTCGCGCTCGCCCGCGCGAGCGTCGGGCTCGAGTCGAGCGCGCGGCGGACGAGCGCGTCGAGCGTCGGCGAGCGAAAGAGCGTCCACCACTCGGCCGGGATGTCGCTGCCGGACGCGAAGCGCTGCGCGTCGCCGCCGTGGACGCCGGGCGCCGAGGCGGTCTGCGCGGCGAGCGGCGCTGCGGTGTAGCGCGCCGGCGTCGGCACCTCGGGCGCGTGCAGCGGCTCGCTCGCGCAGCCGGCGAGCGCGATCGCGAGCGCGGCGCAAGTGCGCTTCATCAGTCGAGCGTCTGCCGGTAGAAGACGAGCGCGATCGTCATCACGATCGCCGTGAACAGCAGCATCGGCCAGACGTGCGGCCAGAGGTCGATCCAGTCGTTGCCCTTGAGCAGGATGCCGCGCACCGAGCGCATGAAGTAGGTGGCGGGCAGCACCGAGCCGATCGCCTGCGCCCAGCGCGGCATGCCCTCGAACGGGAACATGAACCCGGAGAGCAGGATCGAGGGCAGGAAGTAGAAGAACGTCAGCTGCATCGCCTGCAGCTGGTTCTGCGCGATCGACGAGAGCGTGATGCCGACGGTGAGGTTGGCGCTGATGTAGACCAGCGCGACCGCGTAGAGCACCGCGACGCTGCCGAGGAACGGAACCTCGAACAGCCAGCGCGCGGCGATCAGGATGATCGTCGCCTGGATGAGGCCGATGAAGACGTAGGGAACGATCTTGCCGGTCATGACCTCGAGCGGCCGCGTCGGCATCGCGAGCAGGTTCTCCATCGTCCCGCGCTCGCGCTCGCGCGTCATCGCGAGCCCGGTCATCATGACCATCGTCATCGCCAGGATCACGCCCATCAGGCCGGGAACGATGTTCAGCTGCGTCAGTCCCTCCGGGTTGTAGAGCCGGTGGATGCGCACCTCGAACGGCGCCGCGCCGCCGGCGAGCGGAGCGAGCGTGCCGTGGAGGTCCTTGGCGGCGACGCTCGCGACGAGCTCGCGTGCCGCGATGAGCGCCGCGCCCGCAGCCGAGGGGTCGGTGGCGTCGGCCTCGATCAGCACCGCCGGCCGCTCGCCGCGCAGGAGCCGTCTCGTGAAGTCGACCGGAAAGCTGACGACGAACTTGACCTCGCCGCGCGCGAGCGCCGCGCGCGCCGCGCTCTCGCTCGCGAGCGCGTCGACGAACTCGAAGTAGCCGCTGGTGCGCATCGCCGCGAGGTAGCTGCGCGTGAACTCGCTCTGCTCGCCGATGACGGCCGCGGTCGGCAGGTGCTTCGGCTCGGTGTTGATCGCATAGCCGAACAGGAGCAGCTGGACGATCGGGATGCCGACGATCATTCCGAACGTGATGCGGTCGCGCCGCAGCTGCAGGAACTCCTTGCTGACGATGCCCCACCAGCGGCTGAACGAGAAGCGCGTCATCGCGGCGCACCTTCGGCGTCGGCGGCGCCTGCCATCAGGTGGATGAACACGTCCTCGAGCCCGGTCGCGGCGGGAGCGATCCGCGTCGCGCTGCCCGCGGTGACGCGCCGCAGCGCCGCTTCGAGGGCAGCGGCATCGCTGCCCGTGACGTGCAGCGCGGGGCCGAACGCAGCGACCTGCTCGACGCCCGGCTCGCGCTCGAGCCGCGCGCCGACGTCGACGAGATCTCCGCCCTCGACGCTCCACGTCGTGAGCTTCTGCGCCGCGACGATCTCGGCCGCCGTGCCGAGCGCCATCAGCCTGCCGTACGCGATGTAGGCGAGCCGATGACAGCGCTCGGCTTCGTCCATGTAGTGCGTCGAGACGAGGATCGAGACGCCCTGCGCGGCGAGCGCGTGCAGCTCTTCCCAGAACTCGCGCCGGGCCTTCGGGTCGACCCCGGCGGTCGGCTCGTCGAGCAGGAGAAGCTCGGGCCGGTGCAGCATGCACGCGGCGAGCGCGAGCCGCTGCTTCCAGCCGCCCGAACGCGATCCGGCGAGCTGCGACGCGCGCGCCGCGAGGCGCAGGTCGTCGAGCGCGCGGTCGACGACCACGCGGCGCGACGGCATCTCGTACATGCGGGCGACGAAGTCGAGGTTCTCGCGGATCGAGAGGTCCTCCCAGAACGAGAAGCGCTGCGTCATGTAGCCGACGTGCCGCTTGATCCGGTCGCTCTGCGTGCGGATGTCGTAGCCGAGGCACGTCCCCGATCCCGAGTCCGGCGTCAGCAGCCCGCACATCAGGCGGATCGAGGTCGTCTTGCCGCTGCCGTTCGGGCCGAGGAAGCCGAGGATCTCGCCGCGGTTGGCGCGCAGGCTGAGATCGACGACGACGTGCTTGTCGCCGAAGTGCTTGTTGAGCCCGTGCACGTCGATCGCGGCGTCGCTCGCCGCCGGCGTCGCCGCGGCGCCGTTCGCGGCCGCGCCGGTCATTGCAGCTTCACCGCGACCGGCTGCCCGGGTCGCAGCACGACGCCGCTCGCCGCCGGCCGCGCCTCGACGAGGAAGACGAGCTTGGCGCGCGTCTCGTTGCTGTAGATCACCGGAGGCGTGTACTCCGGCTCGCTCGCGATCCAGCTGACCGCGGCGACGACGTCGGCCGCGCAGCCGTCGCAGTGCGCGACGACCTTGCGGCCGACGGCGACGCCGCCGATGAGCGCCTCAGGAACGAAGAAGCGCAGCTTGACGTTGGTCGGCGGCAGCATCCGCACCACCGGGCTGCCCGCCGGCACCCACTCGCCTTCGCGATAGAGCGTGTCGACGATGACACCCGGCTGCGCGGCCGCGACCTGCTTCTGTCCGAGTCGCCACGCGGCCTGGCTCGCGGTCGCGCGCGCGGCGGCGACCTGCGCTTCCTGCGCCCGGATCTGCTCGTCGCGCGCGGGCAGGCGCGTGACCCGGATCTGCTCGGCGAGCTCGCGCACGCGCGCCGATTTGATCGCGAGGTTGGCGCGCGAGTCGTCGAGCTGCGCGCGCGCGATGCCGCCGGCCTGGAACTGCGCCTGGTCGCGCTTGAGCTGCTGCGCGGCCTGCGCCTCGGCGGCCTCGGCCTGGACGAGCTGCGCGCGGACGACGTCGACTTCAGGCGCGCGCTTGCCGACCCGCAGGTCGGCGAGCTGCGCTTCGGCGGCGCGCAGCTGCTCGTCGGCGTGCTGCTTGGCCGCGGTCTCCTCGTCGGCGTCGAGCCTGAAGAGCGGTGTGCGCGCGGCGACGGTCTGGCCGCGCTCGACGAGCAGGCGCTCGAGACGGCCGCCGACGGGCGACGCGAGGTGGACGTACTCGCCTTCGACCCAGCCCTGGTAGCCCTTGGCATCGTCGCGCGAGCACCCGCCGACGAGGAGCGCTGCGATGAGCAGAGCGAGCGCGGGACGCGGCATACGATCGAGAGTCTCCCGGTGCGGCGAGGGTTCGCAGCGTGCGCGAGTGTAGGGCTGGCGCGCTGCCATACTTCGCGCCGGCAACAACCGGAGG
>JASLGD010000239.1 GCA_030150305.1 Caldimonas sp.
TGAGCGTGTAGAACGGAGTCGATGACCGAGATCCGCTCGATCCTGCTCCATCTCGACGCGCGCCCCGGCAGCTCGTCGCGTCTCGCGGTCGCGCACGCGCTCGCCGATCGCCACGACGCCGAGCTGACGGCGTTGTTCGGGGTGCGCCCCGATCCCGAGCAGGCATCGTTCGCGTACTCGGCGAGCGCCGCGCTCCACGCCGCGGCCGAGCACGCGGGCCCGAGCGACGGCGAACGCGAGCGGCTGATCGCGCTCGCCGCCACGCGCGAGCGCGAGTGCGTCTGGTGCGACGTCGTCGGCGACTCGATCATCCACGCGTTCGTCGCCGAGGCCGCGTACGCCGACCTGCTCGTCGTCGGCGCGCCGACCGCCGGCGACGATGGCGGGCCGCCGAACGGCTTCGTCGAAGCGGTCGTGCTGCAGAGCGCCGCGCCTGCGCTCGTCGTTCCGCATCCGCTGCGCGGCGAGACCGTCGGCGAGCGCGCGTTCGTCGCCTGGAACGGCTCGGCGCAGTCGGCACGCGCGCTGAGGGCGGCGCTGTCGATGCTGCAGCGCGCGGCCGAGGTGCACGTCACGAGTTGGTCGGCGCGCGCGCCGTCGGCGCCGTTCAGCGGCCTCGACGTCGGGCGGTGGCTCCGTCGTCACGGCGTCGATGCGCGAGTCTCCACGCAGCCGCCGGTTGCGCGCGTCGACGCCGCGATCCGCGACCAGGTCGAGCGGCTCGGTTGCGATCTCGTCGTCATGGGCTGCTACGGCCACAGCAGGATTCGCGAGCAGGTGTTCGGCGGCGTCACGCGCGGGCTGCTGGCGCGGCCGCCGGCGCCCATGCTGATGGCGCACTGAGCGCTGCGCGTCGGCAAAGCACAGGCTTTCCCGACGCACGCACGGGCGCGCTCGCGTCCAATCGCGCACTGCACAACGACACCAAGCGGGCCCTCTGCGCGACGACGCGGTTGCCCACCGCGATCCCCGTGGCCGCCGGGATCCCGATCGAGTGCCTGCTCTTCGCCGTGGTGCTCGTCGGTATCGCGAGCTCGCACCACCGTTCGCTGCGGATCGCGCTCGTCGCCCGGTGAGCTGTCCGAGTTCCGAAACGTCTCGGGCTACCGCGTGCCCTTCCACGTCGACCGCGGCAACTTCTTCGGCACACCGGAGGACTTCCCGTTTTACAGGGTGGTGCTGCCGGACGGCGTCGCTCGCACGGACGAAGCCAGGCCTTGATGCCGGACAACTAGCGCCGCGCAGCCTGGTGCTTCAATCGAGCAGGAGGGATCTGATGGACACGGCGCTCCCAGCGCGCAGGCACATTTGGGTCGACCTGCTGCTTTACCCCACCCACACGCTGCCGATTGCGGCCGCGCCGGTGATGATTGGCGCGGCGCTGGCGGCGCACGCGCACGTGTTCGCGCCGACGGCTGTCGTGCTCGCCTTCCTCGGCAGCTGGCTCATCCATGTCGCGGGCCTCTTCACCGACACCCACGAGTTGCTACGTCGCTATCCGCAGGCGGTGGAGCATCCCGATCTCACGAACGCACTGCGGGACGGCACGCTCACCCTCGGCCAGATCAGGCTCGCGATCGCCGCGTGCCTCGTCCTCGTCTTCCCGATCGCGGTGTGCTTCCTGGTCGTCGGCGGGGTACCGGCCCTCGCGATCGGCGCCGTCGGGGTCGCCGCGAGCTTCGGCTACTCGGCGGGCCCGCATCCGTACCCGCGGCTCGGGATCACCGAGCTGACGTTCTTCGCCATGTTCGGAATCGTTGCCGTCGCGGGAACGTACTTTGCGCAGCTCGCGTGGCTTGCCGCAGCGGCGTCGCAGCCCGTGCCCGGCCTGGGGGCGCTGCCTGCTGCGGCATTCCTCGCCGGTCTGCCTGTCGGCGCGCTTGTGACGAACGTTCTGCTCATCGACGATCTCGAGGATCGCCATTTCGACGCCAGCAAGGGCTGGCGCACGGTGGCTGTCTGCTTCGGTCCGGCGGGAAGCCGTCTGGCCTACGGGTCGCTCTCCATGTTTGCCTACCTCGCGCCCCTCGTGCTCTGGAGCCTCGGCGGATACAGCGCATGGGTCTTGCTCCCGTTGCTGACGTTGCCCGTGGCATTGAGGATCCTGCCAAAGGTCTTGACGCACGACGACGAGCCGACGCTCGAGCCCATGACCGCCAGAGCAGCGATGTTGACGTTCGTGTACGCCGCGTTGCTCGCGATCGGCATCGCAGCCAAGTAGAGCGACTGCGACCGTTCGCTAACGGTCCGGAACAGGAGCGCGTTCATCAAATTCGTCGCCGCGCGACGAATTTCACAGACCGCACAGCCTGGCGGCGCAGTGTCCTCTGGTACTGCGCCTCGGATCTGCCGATGCTGACGCGACGGCTGCCCGTGTCGATCGATGCCCGTTGCGCTGAAACCTTCGTTGACCGCTCGTGTGTGCGCCGTCGGAGCTGCGTTGCTCGGCGCCGTCGTCGTGCTCGGCTGGAGCTTCGACCTCCCCGCGCTGCGCAGCGTCCTCCGCGGCGCAGTGGAAATGAAGGCCAATACCGCCGCCGCGCTGTTGCTCGCGGGCGCCGCGCTCTTCATTCTCGGCGGCCCGCTGAACGCGCGGCGTCGCCGTATCGCCAGCGCCTGCGCGGCGGTGGTGGTCGCCGTCGGCCTCGCGACCGCGCTGGAATACGCCGCCGGCTGGAACTTGCGGATCGACGAGATCCTGTTCACCGATACCGGCAAGGCGTTCAACGCCATTCCTGGCCGCATGTCGCCCTACAGCGCGGTCGCGTTTGCCGGGATCGGACTCGCACTGCTCGGAGCGCCGCATCGACGGTTGCGGCCGCTCGTTTGGCTGTTGTCCACACTGGTCGGGCTGATCGGCCTCGTATCGCTTCTTGGTTACGTCTGGAACGCGAGCGAACTGGTCACCGACAGTGTTCTGCCGCCGGTTGCAGTGCACACTGGATTGGCGTTCGCGCTGCTCGGAGTCGGCACGCTGCGCGCCAGCCAGCCTCGGCTGACGGGCGGCGCGCCGCGTTTGGCGACGATCGAGCTCAAGGTCGCCGCCGGGCTGATCGGCGCTTTCGTGTTGCTCGTCGCGGCGGGCGGCATGGCGTACGAGAGCAGCGCTCTGGCTGCCGAGTCCGCGCGCTCGGTCGTCCGGACGCAAGAGGTGCGGACCGCACTGCGACAGCTCTATGCAGCGCTCTCGGATGCGGAGTCGGAGGCCCGCGCCTATGCGCTCACCGGCAACCGCCGCCATCGGGACGGATTCGCCGGACTCGCAGCCACGGTGCCGACAACCATCGAATCGCTCTCGAGACTCATCGGCGACCTGGAGCAGCGCCGCTTCCTGTCGCGCGTGCAGGAGCTCTCCGGGCGTCATCTCGACGGTTTGCGGCGCGCAGTCGAGGCGCTCGACGCGACGCGGCGCCAACGCGGCGTCGAGCTGCTGTTCACGGCCGAACAGTACCGCGTCATCGCCGAGCTGCGCGAGGCCGTTGACAGGCTCGAGGAGAGCGAAGCGAGGCTCCTCGCCGCACGCGAGTCGACGGCGGCGCGAGACCGTCAGAAGGCGCTTCTCTTCCTCATCTTCGCGCTCGTCTGGGCTGCCGGCATCTTCGTCTACCTGTCGCAAAGCCTGCGCCGCGAGATGCTCGGCCGCGCTCTCGGCGAGCAGCGCATCGGCAGGCTCAACGCCGACCTCGAGCGTCGCGTCGAGGAGCGCACTGCTTCGCTCGAGGAGAACCAGCGCCGCTTCGCGCAACTGATCGAGTTCGCACCCGACGGTCTCGTCATGGTCGACCGCGAAGGCAGGATGCTGCAGGTCAACCGGCAGGTCGAGACGATGTTCGGCGTCCCGCGCGAGCAGCTGCTCGGCGGCGACATCGCGGCGCTCGTCGCAGAGGTTGGCGACGGCGCGGCGCAGCTGCGCGCCGGCCTCGGCCGCCAGGCGAACGCCGCATCGGAGGCATCGGAGCACATCGAGTTGCGCGGGCGACGCCACGACGCGACAACGTTTCCGCTCAGCATCAGCCTGCGCCCGCTGGACGTCGACGGCGAGCGGCGCATCGTCCTCGCGTTGCGCGACTCGAGCGAACGCGAACGGCTCGACCGGGCGCTGCACGACAGCTTCGAGCTGCATCGGCACACGCTCGACCACATGCTCGAAGGGTGCCAGGTGATCGGGTTCGACTGGCGCTATCGCTACGTCAATGCTGCCGCCGCCGCGCAGATGCGACGCAGCGCCGATTCGCTGATCGGCAAGACCATGGACGAGGCGTACCCCGATGTCCAGTCGACGCAGCTCTTCGCCGCCTTCCGCCGCTGCATGGAGGAGCGCACCGCGCAGTCGTGCGACGGCGAGTACGCGTTCGGCGACGGCACCCGAGGCTGGTTCGAGCTCAGCGTGCTGCCATCGCCCGAGGGGATCTCGGTGTTCAGCGTCGACGTCAGCGAGCGCAAGCGCGCCGAAGCCGAGATTCACGCCATCAATGCCGACCTCGAACGCCGCGTCGCCGAGCGCACCGTCGAGCTGACGCATGCGCGCGAGGCCGCCGAGGGCGCCAACCGCGCGAAGAGCGCATTCCTCGCGACGATGAGTCACGAAATCCGCACGCCGATGAACGGGGTCGTCGGCATGCTCGACGTGCTCGCGCAAAGCGGCCTGTCCGAGCGGCAGGCCGACGCCGTCGGCACGATGCGCTCGTCGGCGTTCTCGTTGCTGGCGATCATCGACGACGTCCTCGACTTTTCCAAGATCGAGGCCGGCAGGCTCGAGCTCGAGCACGCGCCGGTCGCCCTCGCCGATCTCTGCGAGAGCGTCTGCAACACGCTGCTGCCGGTGGCGATGGACAAGGACGTCGAGCTCGACCTCTTCATCGACCCCCGCCTGCCGGCGCAGTTGTTCTGCGACTCGACGCGCGTGCGACAGGTCCTCTTCAATCTGCTCGGCAACGCGATCAAGTTCAGCGCGGGCACGCCGAACCGGCGAGGTCGCGTCAGCGTGCGCGCCGAGGCGCTGCAGGCCGCGCCGGCGCGGCTCGTCCTCTGCGTCGCCGACAACGGAATCGGCATGAGCAGGGACACGCTGGATCGTCTGTTCACGTCGTTCACGCAGGCCGAGACGTCGACGACGCGGCGCTTCGGAGGCACCGGTCTCGGATTGGCGATCTGCAAACGGCTGGTCGAGCTGATGGGCGGGGACATCGACGTCACGAGCGCGCTCGGCGTCGGCACGACGTTCGTGGCGACGTTGCCGCTGGAAGCGGTTCCCCATGCGGTGGGCCCGCCGCTGGCGGACGTCGGCGGTCTCGACTGCCTCCTCGTCAAGGGCGTCGGCGAAATCGACAGCGTTGCCGCCTATCTCGAGCACGGCGGGGCGCTCGTCCGGCGCGTCGGCACCCTGAACGCCGCGCTGACCGAAGCGCGACGGTCCGACCGTGCGGTCGTGGTGGAATTCGCCGGGCGCGGCGCAGCGGTCGTCACGCCGCAAGTCAGCGCCGATGGCGCCGCAATCGCGCGTCGCGTGCGAATCGAGCGCGGACGGCGTGCCGGCGGCGGCGACGCAAGCGGCGATACGGTCGTTGTCGTCAACGGCAACGTGCTTCGCCGCAGCGCGGTGCTGCGCGCCGTCGCGGTGGCGGCCGGCCGCGCTTCCCCCGAGATCGTCTATGCCGGCGAGATCGGCGCCGGGATGCGTCCTCGGGTGATCGCGCCGACGATCGCCAAGGCGCGCGAACGCGGGCGGCTCATCCTCATCGCAGAGGACGACGAGGTGAACCAGAAGGTCATCCTGCGTCAGCTCGAGCTCCTCGGCCACGCGGCCGAAGTGGCTCACGATGGTGCCGAGGCGCTGCGTCTCTGGCGTGCCGGCAACTACGCGCTCCTGTTCACCGATCTGCACATGCCGGGCATGGACGGCTACGCGCTGGCCGCTGCAATTCGGAGCGAAGAGGCCGCGCGTGGCGCAGCAGACCAGCCGCGGCTGCCGATCGTCGCACTGACCGCCAATGCCCTGCGCGGCGAAGTGACGCGTGCGGTCGGCGCGGGAATGGACGACTACCTGACCAAGCCGCTGCAGCTTCAGGTGCTCGCCGCGGCCCTTGGTCGCTGGTTGCCCTTCGACGCAGATGCCGACGCCGATCGCGATGCTGGAACGTCCGATCGCGGCGCGACAGCAACCCTGCGGAAGGACGACACGTCAGCCGCGGTCGACGTCGGCGTGCTCGAGTCGTTGGTCGGCAGCGATGCGGCGGTCGTCCGCGAATTCCTCGGCGACTACGTCGCTTCGGCGCGGCGGCTCGCCGAAGAGTTGCGGGCCGCGCGCGGTGACGACGACCTGCGCCGGATGGGCGCGATCGCGCACAAGTTGAAGTCGTCGTCGCGGTCGGTCGGGGCGATGGTCCTCGGCGACGTGTGCTCGGCGATCGAGAACGACTGCCGCACCGGGTCGCGCGAGTCGGTGCTGCGCGGCCTGACCGACTTCGAAGCTGCCCTCCGCGAGGCCGAGGGGCAGATCGACCGTCTGCTCGCGTCCACGCACTGACGATGTCGACGCTCGCCGCCCTTCGCGTGACGTCGGTCGACGGGAGAACTCGTTCCCGACCGACGCAAAGCTGGCGACCGCGCCGCCGCGATCCGGTGAACAGACGGCCAT
>JASLGD010000272.1 GCA_030150305.1 Caldimonas sp.
CGCGCGTCGGCCTGGCGCAGCAGCTCCGACTCGTCCTGCAGGGTGACGATCGCGTTGACGCGCGGATTGACGGCCGCGATGCGGTCGAGCGTCGCGCGCATCACCTCGCGGCACGAGACTTGGCGCGAATGGATCGCGCGCGACAGCGCGTCGGCGTCGAGATCGGTGAGTTGCATCGGCGTTCTCCGCAGCTCGCGTCGCGCTCAGCGCGAGCCGAACATCATCTGCCGCGCGATCGCCGACTTCAGCGGCCCCAGCCGCTGCAGTGCCGCGATGCCGGCACCGCGCGCGGTGCCGAGCCCCGGCAGCGACCAGGTGAAGCTGCGCGCGAGGAAGTCGGTCGCGGCGATCATCGCCCAGCGGTCGGGCGCGCGCCGCCACTCGAGCCGGCGCAGCACCGCGTCGACGTCGCGCCGCCCGGCGAGCGCGGCGACGAGCTCGAACGCGTCGCGAAAGCCGAGGTTGAGGCCCTGGCCGGCGACCGGGTGCAGCGTCTGCGCTGCGTTGCCGATCCGCACGGTGCGGCCGTCGGTGAGCGTGCGCTCGGCCGTGAGACCGAGCGCGAACGGCTTCATCCCGGTCACGCTCGCGAGGCGCGGCGTGCGCGGATGGAAGATCGTGTTGAGGACGGCGACGCGCTGCGCGTCGTCGAGCTCGCGCACCGGGTCGTCGCGGTCGTCGACGCACCAGACGAGGCCCGCGCGGCCGTCGCTGCGCGGCAGCAGCGCCGCCGGGCCGTGGCGCGTGAAGCGCTCGTATGCGACGCCCGGCGCGTGCGGCGGTGCACCGACCGTGTTCGCCGCGAACTCGGCGACGCCGACCCACGCCGTCTGGCCGTAGTCGCGCCGCAGCGCCGGGCGGCGTTCGCCGGCGACGAGCTCGCTCTTCGCGGCGCGCGAGAAGACGCCACCTTCGGCGACGACGGCGAGATCGAAGCGCTCGACGAGGCCGCGCGCGTCTTCGACCTCGACCGCGGCGGGCGCGCCGACGTTGCGCACGGCGACGACGCTGGTCGCGAAGCGATCGATCAGGCGGCCGGGCGCGCGCGCCTGCGCGTCGCGCCAGACCTGCTGCAACGCGTCGACGACCTGGCCGTAGCCGAGCACCGCGCCGAGCATCGGCACCGCCTCGTCGACGGCGCGGATGGTGAGCTCGGGCTCGGCGAGCTGCGGCACGAACGCGGCGACGAGCGATGGCGCGTCCTGCGAGACGTGCACTTCGTGGATCGGCTGCGCGCTCTCGGCGCGCCAGGCGCCGAGGCGCTGCAGCAGCTGCACGCTGCCGAGCGAGAGCGCGAGCGTGCGCGGGTCGGCCGACACGTCCTGGTCGCGCGGGCGTGCGTCGAACAGCGTCACCTCGGCGTCCGCGACGGTCGTCGCCGCGTGCAGCGCGAGCGCGAGCCCGACCGGGCCGGCGCCGATCACGGCAAGCTTCAACAACGGCGTCCGCAGGCTCGCCTCGCTCGCTGCCCCGCGAGGGGGCGCGAACGAACTTGGCGCGTCGAGGCGTTCGTTCGTCGATTCGTTCATGCGCGCACACCCTTCATGGGGATGGCGTGGTGGGGGGCCGCCTTATTATTCGCCGCACCCGGATGTCCGGGGCACGCGTGGAGCCTCCTCATGGCGCTGATGGATTTCATCAAGAAGCAGTTCATCGACATCATCGAGTGGACCGAGGATGCCGACGGCACGCTCGCGTGGCGCTTCCCGATGGAGGACCGCGAGATCCAGAACGGCGGCTCGCTCACGGTGCGCGAGTCGCAGATGGCGGTGTTCGTCAACGAGGGTCGCGTCGCCGACGTCTTCGGCCCCGGCCGCTACACGCTGACGACCGCGACGCTGCCGATCCTGACGTACCTGATGAACTGGGACAAGCTCTTCAAGAGCCCGTTCAAGAGCGACGTCTACTTCTTCAGCACGCGCCAGCAGATCGACCGGCGCTGGGGCACGAGCCAGCCGGTGACGGTGCGCGACAAGGACTTCGGCGCCGTCCGCCTGCGCGCGTTCGGCAACTACGCGTATCGCATCGCCGACCCGCGCCTCTTCTACACCGAGATCTCGGGAACGCGCGAGCGCTACACGACCGAGGAGCTCGATGGCCAGCTGCGCGGCCTGATGCTGCAGAACATCTCGGATGCCGTCGGCCAGAGCGGCGTGCCGTTCCTCGACCTCGCCGCCAACCAGGTCCAGTTCGCGAAGGCGCTGCAGGACGCGACCGCGCCGGCGTTCGCGAAGTTCGGCCTCAAGCTCGAGCTGGTGACGATGCAGAACGTCTCGCTGCCCGACGACCTGCAGAAGATCCTCGACCAGAAGATCGGCATGGGCATGGTCGGCAACGACATGGGCAAGTTCATGCAGTACCAGACGGCGCAGGCGATCCCGCAGCTCGCGGCCGGCGCCGGCAACGCCGAGGGCGGCGGCATCGTCGGTGCCGGCGTCGGCATCGGCGCCGGCGTCGCGCTCGGCCAGGTGCTCGCGAACCAGCTCGGCCAGGGTCTGAACGCCGCCGGCGCGGGCGCGCCTGCAGCCGCGGCCGCAGCGGCAGCGCAACCCGCGGGCGTCAAGCCCGACGACGTCATGAGCACGCTCGAGCGGCTCGGCGAGATGAAGGCGAAGGGAATCCTCACCCAGGAGGAGTTCGACGCCAAGAAGGCGGAGCTCCTGAAGAAGCTGGTCTGAGCGGTTGGCCTTGGCCGAGACCGTTCGCTGCGGCCAGGGTGACAGAGCGGTCGTCACCTTGAGCGAAGCGAAGGATCTCGGCGCGCACGGCGCCGACTCCGCTCGCTGACTTGGCCACCTCCACGCCTTCTCCGCAGCGCGCCTACCGCGCCCCGTGCCCCAACTGCGGCGCGCCGGTCGAGTTCCGCTCGGCGGCGTCGCCGTTCGCGGTTTGCAGCTTCTGCCGCTCGACGGTCGTTCGCGCCGGCAACGAGCTGAGGAAGATCGGCGAGAGCGCCGAGCTGTTCGACGATCACACTCCCCTGCAGCTCGGTGTGGGCGGCACGTACCAGGGCGCGCACTTCGACCTCGTCGGCCGCCTGCAGTACCGCACCGCCGAAGGCACGTGGAACGAATGGCACGCGCTCTTCGAGAGCGCGGACGGCGCGCAGAAGTCGGCCTGGCTCTCGGAGGACAACGGCCGCTACGTCGTCGCGTTCGACCTGCCGCTGCGCACCGCGGTGCCGCCGGCGACGCAGCTCAACGTCGGCGCGCCGCTCACGGTCGAAGGCGAGCGCTGGGTCGTCGCCTCGGTCGTCGCGGCCAAGCTGATCGCTGCCCAAGGCGAGCTGCCGAAGCGGCCGAACCTGAACGTCGGCTTCGCCGTCGCCGACCTGCGATCGCCGCGCGGCGAGGTCGGCACGCTCGACTACACCGACCCGGCGCGGCCGGCGTGGTCGGTCGGCCGCTCGGTCGCGCTTTCGGACCTCGCGCTGCGCGGCCTGCGCGAGGAGAGCGAGAAGCAGCTCGCCGGCCGCACGCTGCAGTGCCCGAATTGCGGCGCCGCGCTCGAGGTCAAGCTCGCGACGACGCAGTCGATCGTCTGCACGCAGTGCAAGTCGGTCATCGACCTGACGTCGGCCGAGCAGGGCAACGTCGGCGGCGATCTCGCCCACTACGCGCAGGCGACCGGCGGCGAGCCGCAGATCCCGCTCGGCAGCATCGGCCAGCTCGCGCTCGGCGCGCCGCCGTCGCCGTGGCAGGTCGTGGGCTACGTCGAGCGCTGCGAGGTGCCGCAGGACCCCGACGACGAGCAGGTGTTCTGGCGCGAGTACCTGCTCTACCACCGCACCCAGGGATTCGCGTTCCTGGTCGACGCGCAGGACGGCTGGAGCTGGAGCGCGCCGATCACCGGCGCTCCCGACAGCTTCGGCGAGAGCGTCCGCTACCAGGGCGTCCTCTACCGCAAGCTCTACGACTACGTCGGCAAGGTCACGTACGTCCTCGGCGAGTTCTACTGGCGGCTCGAGCGCGACGAGCGCACGACCAACTCCGACTACGTCGGCACCGGCGCGGCAGCGCAGAAGCGGCTGAACCGCGAGCAGACCGCGGGCGAGGGCTCGCGCGAGGTGGTGTGGTCGGCGGGCGAGACGCTCAGCGCCGACGCCGTGCTGCGGGCGTTTCGCCTCGCGCCGGCGCAACGCGCGGCGCTGCAGCGCGACGCGCTGCCGACGACCTTCAGCGGCGGCCGCTTCGCCAAGATCATCTTCTGGTGCTTCGTCGTCTTCCTCGTCCTCCTGCTCTTTCGCTGCGGCTCGGGCGGCGGCGTCGCCGACTGCAGCGAGACGAAGAACACGTTCGGCGAGTCGTCGCAGGAGTACCAGAATTGCCTCAACAGCAACCGCAGCGGCAGCGGCTTTCGCACCGGCGGCGGCTCGTTCGGGGGTTTTTCGAGCGGCGGCGGGCACAAGTGAATCGCCCGAGCGCCGCATTCGTCGATCCGCTTCCCCACTGACAGGAGACCTTGATGACTGTCCTCGACTGGCTCAAGCCCGCGGTGATCTTCGGCACCGTGCTCTACGCGCTCATCGGCATCGTGATCCTGTGGCTCTCGTTCATCCTGTTCGACAAGATCACTCCCTACCATCTCTGGCGGGAGATCTGCGAAGAGAAGAACCTCGCCCTCGCGGTCGTCGTCGGCGCGATGTGCATCGCGATCGGCCTCATCGTCTCGGCGGCGGTGCATGGGTGACTGACGCGGTGGCGGAGCACGCCACGCTCGACGCGGCAAGCGAGCGGCCGGCGCCGCCGATCGGCGTCGCCGAGGTCGCGCTGCTGGCGTCGGTCTTCGTCGTCGCCGCGTGCGGGCTCGTCTACGAGCTCGCCGCGGGAACGCTCGCGAGCTACCTGCTCGGCGACTCGATCCTGCAGTTCTCGACCGTCATCGGAACGTACCTGTTCGCGATGGGAGTCGGCTCTTGGCTGTCGCGCTACCTCGAGCGCCAGCTCGTCGCGCAGTTCCTGCGCATCGAGCTCCTCGTCGGGCTCGTCGGCGGCGCAATGCCGGCGGCGCTGTTCGCGCTGCAGTCGCTCGCGGTGCCGTCGTTCCGGATCGCGCTTTACGGCTTCGTGCTCGCGATCGGCGTGCTGGTCGGGCTCGAGATCCCGCTCGTCCTGCGGATCCTCAAGCGCAGCATGCGCAGCGCCCACGGCGGCCTGAAGACGCTCGTCTCGCAGGTCCTCACGTTCGACTACCTCGGCGCGCTCGCCGTCTCGATCGCGTTCCCGCTCCTGCTCGTGCCGCAGCTCGGCCTGATCCGCACCGGCGCGCTGTTCGGGCTGATGAACGCCGGCGTCGCGCTGTGGGCGCTGTGGCTCTTCCGCGCCGAGCTGCGCGTGATCGGCGCGTACGCGATCGCGGCGACGGCGACGGTCGCGGCGCTCGTCGCGCTGTTCGCCGCCGCCGACCACGTGACGAGCTGGGCCGAGGACCGCTTCTACGGCGACCAGGTGATCTACAGCGAGACGAGCGCGTACCAGCGCGTCGTCGTCACCGGCGGCCGCGCCGGCATCCGCCTGTTCCTCAACGGCAACCTGCAGTTCCACTCGCGCGACGAGTACCGCTACCACGAGGCGCTCGTCCATCCGGCGCTGGCGGCGCACGGCGCGCCGCGGCAAGTGCTCGTGCTCGGCGGCGGCGACGGCATGGCGGTGCGCGAGATCCTCAGGTATCCGAGCGTCGAGCGCGT
>JASLGD010000286.1 GCA_030150305.1 Caldimonas sp.
CTCACGCACGGGACCCGTGGCGGGGATGCGAACGGCTTCCTGCACCGCGATCTCAACCTCTCGGGCTGGGGGAGGTGCCGGAGCAAGTCTTGGCGCCGGCGGTCGCTCGGCTGCGACCGCTGCATCGTCAGGTGCTTGACGGCGCATCGCCTGACGGCCCTCCAGCTCCTGGAGCGCTTCGCCCACATCTTCGGCGGTCGACACCGAACGTTCCGGGCCTGAGGCTCCTGGCGCTACGGCATACAGGGATGTGGCTGACAGCGCGCCGCGGGGCGGCGGCACCACCCCGAGTCCTGTCGGGGCGAGACGTTGCTCGGCCGAATTGGCAGAAACGATCAGTTCACTGTCCGGGCGCTTCTCGACGCGATCAGCCGCTGGCGTTGGCGATGCGGGGTTGGACGGCGCCAGGATGACGCGCAGATTGGACCCCTCGGGCCGAAGATGTTCCCAGTGAACGTCAACGCCTGGAAGCCAGAGCCCGCCACGTCCGAACGTCACGCTCAGCAAGAGCGCGTGCGCGAACAGCGACAACAGCAGGGCAAGTGCCATTCGCTGTTGCTCCCCCGCTCGCGGGCGCACCAGCCACGTGCGTGTTGTTTCGGGGGCAGTCGTGCTTTGCATGCGGACGATCGTAAGAAGTCCGATGGGGCGAGCAACCTCCGGCGAGTTGCGCCGGCGCACCCGATTCTGTGCGTACCCTGGTCAGATCGGGCGCCTTCTATCGCGCGGGCTTGCACCACAGCGCGTCCAGCAATCGCGCCGGCCATGTGCGATCGATCGCGGCAGAGTCGGCGACCGAAAGCGCACGCAGAGCAACCCGGTCGCAGGCTGGAGACCGGTCTGGCTCCCTTTACCGCGCGGTCGCGGCCCGACGCATGGGCCCGCCCGGCGGTTAAGCCCGTGGAGGCTTCGCGATCGCTCGGTTCAGCATCCGATCGATGAAGGTTCGATTCTCCCGGTACGCTCTGATCGCGGTGTCGTTGGCGGCGTCCAGCAACACGAACCGTGCGCGGTCGTTTGCGACGTCCAGATCCAGGAACGCGGCATCGCTGCCACCTGTGTAGTTCACGCGCAGGTATCTGGGCCCTAAAACACGCCCTGCTTGCGTCGACGCGGTCCGCTCCTGGACCAGCATCATGTACTCCGGCAGCGTCTTTGCCCAGGCGAGTCCCCTCTTCTCGGCTGCGGCCGGCTGCCTCGCTGGGTCCGCGCCAGCGGTGCCGATGCTCAGCATCTCAAGGCGAGAAAGACGGGCGGGCCAGCGGCGGGCAACCTCCGTGACCGCAAGCACGTCGGGGTTGTTCATCGAGAGCCCGCCGTCCAGCATGGGCGCGCCCTCAATGTGCTTTGGCTTGAAGTACGTGGGGGCGGCCGATGTTGCGAGGCAGAGCTCGCGCAAGGTGGCAGGCGTGGCATAGGCTTTCCCCATGAAGCCGCTGACGAAGATGCGCGTGCTGCCGCTCACCCAGTCCACGGCGGGCACGATCAAGCCCTTCTCGAGTTCCTTGAGCTTCAGGTCCTTGTGCGGACCGAGACATTCGTCAATGGCTTCTTCGAGGTGGTCAGAGTCGTACAACGTGCCGAAGATCGCGCGGCGAAGCGTTCGATTGCGTTTTCTTGGAAAGACGCTCGCGCCGTGCTTCTCGATTGAGTTGAGCACAGTTCGAGGCGCAACGCCAACGGCGAGCGCGCAGGCGATCAGGCCGCCGATCGAGGTACCGACGAAGATGTCGAAAACGTCTTGCAGCGAGCCCTCGCACTTCGTCAGCTCACAGAGCCTGACGAGCACCTGGCCGGTGAAGACGCCCCGAAAGCCGCCGCCGGTGAGCGACAGCGCGCGCAGCGGCGCGAGCGCCTGATCCGTGCGTACCGCCCGCGTGGGAACGCGCAGCCGCGCACCTGTCGCCGGCGGCGCGCCCATGCCCTATTCCCCTGGGACGACGATCCGAAGCCCGAGCTGTCGCAAGGTCTCGGTAAGAGCGTGTCGTTCCTCGACCACGCTAAACCCTTCGGCGATCGCCGTCGCATACACCTGCCGGTTGGGCTGCGAGATGCTGTCCAGGCGACGGTCGAACATCAATCCGCGCCACTGCTCCGCATGATTGCGCGCAAAACCAAGGAGCCCATCCTGGGTCGGCGAAACGTCCGCGCAGATCTGGTCGATCAGCGCGGCAAAGACACTCTCGACGGTGCGCCGAACTTCGGCGTCGGTGAGGCTCGCAATTTCTGAGGCAGCTTGCGCCCAAGAGATCACGCTGATCCGAAGCGACTCCGTCTGAACCTCGCGGCTCCACTGCTGGACCGCATTGGGCTCCTCAGCGCACAGATCGAGCAACGTTTGCGCCGAGAGGAGGTAGTTCATCTTTCCTGCCCTTTGCGTTCATCGGCGGTTGGAGTTGCTGCGGCCTCCTGACGACCGCCTTGCGTTCTCACTGGAAGGCGCAGTCGCTGGATCGTTTCTCCATCAGGCGGGGCATGAAGTCTGAGACTCGGCACGCCCTTTCGCCCGAACGGGAGCACGTCGATGACGTCGCCCAACGTGCGGCTGGGCCGAACACGGCGCAGTTCTTGATCGAGTGCCGCGGGGTTGATCACGAGGACTTCGGGCGCCGTCGGGTTCTTGACGTTACGAAGGAGGAACGCATCTTCGAGGTTGACTGACTCCTGCACCATCTTTGGCAGCGCGTTGCGGCCCGCGGCGATCCCGAGCGTCCTGGCGTGCACGATGATGCTTCCGAGCCTGATCTGTACACGCTCCACCTGACCAGAAGCTACGGTTTGCTTTCCGGCGCTGTCGCCACGCAGGCGTGCGTTGAGGCGAATGCGCCGATCTTTCGCGGCTCGACGGGCCGTCAACTTCGGGGCGCTTAGAACTTTCGAATGGGCCATGAGGTCATCCTGTACAAGATGTACACTATACTCCGATCCAGCGACTGTTTCGACGCCGCCGACGTGCACCGGCGACCCGTTCCCCACCTCAGCGGTCAGGCTGCCCCCCAGCAGGTGCCCTCCTTGGTCTTGTTCGAGGTCTGTGAATGGGAGGACGTAGTCAAGCGCGGTCGAACCGAACAGTCGTGTGAACACGCTAGCCGCCCGCAGCCGGACCCTGGACCTCGGCGCGTCCTACAGGCGATCAGGGACTGGGCGACTTCACGGATGCGCTTTTCGCTCCCTAAGCTTCGTCAAGGCAAGACCGAGCGAAGAAGAACTGGAGGCTAGAAGTGTCCGCCAGCGAGAATGACCGCGCCGCAGGCTTACTAAGCGATAACGCCGAAGTCGACGCAATCGAACTCCTGAAACGCGATCACGGCGAGCTCGCAGATCTGTTTCAGAACTACGAGTCACTCCTCGACGCGAAGGCGCAGGCGGGCGAGCGACGAGCGCTCTCTACTCAGATCTGCGGCATGGTCGTCGTGCACAGCATGATCGAGGAGGAAATCTTCTATCCAGCGGCGCGCAAGGCCGGCGTCCACGCCACCTTGCTCGACGAGGCGGCCGTCGAGCACCGCGCCGCGAAAGATCTCATCTTTCAAATCGGTGAATCACGACCGTCCGACCGCGAGTACGACGCTCGCCTGAAAGTCCTCGGTGAGTACATCGCGCACCATGTCAGGGACGAGGAAGACGGGCTGTTCGCGGAATGCAGGAATATCAAGCTGGATCTGCGGCAGCTCGCAGGCCGACTGCAGCAGCGCAAGGAGCAGCTCATGCGCAAGCTGAAAAGCAGGTGATCAAAGGGGAGGCGGCGTCCCCTGGCTTGGAGTTCACAGGAGTCCAGTGGGTCACGCGAGGTGGTCTGGACAGTCGCTTCCAGCAGTGCAGATAGAGAGTTTCAGACGTGCCGGCGGGCCACCCGCCCGATTCCGGTACCCGGAGCGACGCGCGCATGGGCGGACCAGCCGCCCGGTGCCTGACCGACCCCCTCCTCCGCTCCTTCGGAGCAGATCGAGGCAGCCAGGCAGTCAGCAGCCAGGCATCCGGACTCGCACGTGCCACGCATTCGT
>JASLGD010000322.1 GCA_030150305.1 Caldimonas sp.
TGGCGGTCGACGCGCAGGGCGTCATGCGCATGCGCGTGCTCGACGGCATCGCGCTCGCGCCGCATGCCAAGGTCGGCATGCGGCCGGGCATGGGCACGCACCTGATGCTGATCGGGCTGAAGGAGCCGCTGAAGGACGGCGCCCGCTTTCCGATGACGCTCGAGTTCGAGCACGCCGGCAAGGTCGAGGTCACCGTCGTCGTCCAGAGCGCGAGCGCGGCGGGCGGCGCCGCGTCGCAATCGCACTGACGCGGGCGCGACACGAGGAGATCCTTCGCTTCGCTCAGGATGACCGTGGCCGCCGGGTGTGCCGCGAGGAGATCCTTAGCTTCGCTCAGGATGACCGCCGCGGCGCGCCGGTCACTTGGCGAGCGCGCGCAGCGCGAGCTTGATGCCTGCGGCGACCTCGACGTCGGCGGGAAGCGTCTTCAGCGTCGCCGTCGCCTCGCGCTCGCTGTAGCCGAGCGCGACGAGCGCCTGCAGGATGTCGCCCTGCGCGCTCGTCGCGACGCTCGCCGGCGCGGCGACGGCGTCGCCGAGCTTGCCCTTGAGCTCGAGCAGCAACCGCTCGGCGGTCTTCTTGCCGATGCCGGGCACCTTGATGAGCCGGCCGCTTTCCTGCAGGCCGACCGCGCGCGCGAGCTCGTCGACCGACATTCCGGAGAGGATCGCGAGCGCGGTCCGCGGGCCGACGCCCGAGATCTTGATCAGGAGGCGAAACGTCGCGCGCTCCTCGTGGGTGAGAAAGCCGAACAGGACCTGCGCATCCTCGCGGACGACGAAGTGCGTCAGCAGCGTGACGCGCTCGCCGGCGGCGGGCAGGTTGTAGAAGCTCGACATCGGGACGTCGACCTCGTAGCCGACGCCGCCGACGTCGACGAGGACCTGCGGCGGCGCCTTGGCGGCGAGCGTCCCGGTGAGGCGGCCGATCATGGCGGCGATTATCGATGCGCCTTCGCGCGACAATCTGTCGCATCCAGCACCGCGGCCCAGTGATCCTTCGCCACGCCTTCATCCCGCCCGACAACGCGCGCCTCGCCAACCTCGCCGGCAACTTCGACGAGCACCTGCGGACGATCGAGGCCGCGTTCGACGTCAAGATCCAGCGCCGCAACGAGTCGTTCAAGGTCGAGGGCGCGAAGGGACGCGCCGAGCGCGCCGTCGTCCTCCTGCAGCAGCTCTACGGCCGCGCCGCGCGGCCGATCGGCGCCGAGGAGGTCGAGCTCGCGATCCTCGAGACGATGAGCGAAGCGCCGGCGCGCGTCGACGGCGAACGCGGCGACGAGGTCGATCTCAAGCTGCGCACGCGCCGCGCCGACCTCGCGGGCCGGACGCCCAACCAGGTCGCGTACCTGCGCAACATCCTCGGCCACGACGTCACCTTCGGCATCGGTCCGGCGGGCACCGGCAAGACGTACCTCGCGGTCGCGTGCGCGGTCGATGCGCTCGAGCGCAACGCCGTGCAGCGCGTGATCCTGACGCGGCCCGCGGTCGAGGCCGGCGAGCGGCTGGGCTTTCTGCCCGGCGACCTCGCGCAGAAGGTCGACCCGTACCTGCGCCCGCTCTACGACGCGCTCTACGAGCTGATGGGAATCGAGCGCGTCGGCAAGGCGTTCGAGAAGGCGACGCTCGAGGTCGCGCCGCTCGCGTTCATGCGCGGCCGCACGCTCAACCACGCCTTCGTCATCCTCGACGAGGCGCAGAACACGACTCCCGAGCAGATGAAGATGTTCCTGACGCGGATCGGCTTCGGCTCGAAAGCTGTCGTCACCGGCGACACCAGCCAGATCGACCTGCCGCGCGGCACCGTCTCCGGGCTCGTCCACGCCGAGCAGGTGCTGCGCAACGTCAAGGGGATCGCGACGACACGCTTCACGTCGGCCGACGTCGTCCGCCATCCGCTCGTCGCGCGCATCGTCGAGGCGTATGACGCGGCCGACGAAGACCGCCGCTAGCACGCGGGCAGCTGCGCAGCCTGCCGCCCGAGCGCCGCGGCTGCGTCTCGCGCTGCAGCTCGCCGACGATCGGCACCGGCGCGTCCTCGCGCGCGCCGCCGTCGCGCGCTGGATCCGCGCCGCGCTCGCGCTGCCCGCCGCGGAGATCACGGTGCGCGTCGTCGACGAGGACGAGGGGCTCGCGCTCAACCGCTCGTATCGCCGGCACGACCACGCGACCAACGTGCTCACGTTCCCGTACGCGACCGAGCCCATGCTCGCCGCCGACCTCGTCCTCTGCGCGCCGGTCGTCGAGCGCGAGGCCGTGGCGCAAGGCATCGCGCTCGACGCGCACTACGCGCACCTCGTCGTCCACGGCACGCTGCACGCGCAGGGCTTCGACCACGAGCGCGCCGCCGACGCGAAGCGGATGGAAGCGCGCGAGCGCGAGATCCTCGCGACGCTCGGCTTTCCCGACCCCTACCCGGCCTGAGGCGCGCCGGCCCGGCGCGACGCGCGCGCGCTCAGAGGTTGCCGACCTCGGCCGCTTCGGCCGGCGCGCGGCGCGAGGCCGCCGGCCACATCACCGACGCGATCGCGATCAGCACCAGGACGATCGCGGCGGCGTCCTGCCAGTGCAGCGATTCGCCGAGCCACCACGCGCCCGAGACGGTGCCGAGGACGGGGATGAGCATCACCGACATGCTCGACGCGATCGGCGGGAGGTTGCGCGCAAGGACGAGCCAGATCGGCTGCGCGAGGCCGAAGATGAGGACGGCGTTGTAGGCGATCGCCATCGCCGTCCACGCGCCGGGGACGTGCCAGCGGTCGTGCTCGAAGAGCACGGTCGCGATCGTCATGACGACGGTCGAGAGCGCTGTCATCCAGAACACGATCGCGAGCGTCGGTGCTGCGATCGTCGTGCGGCGCATCTGCTGCGTGCCGAGCGCCCATACCGCAGCGGCGAAGAGCATGCCGAACGCGGCGAGCGGGCGGCCGGCGATCGACGCGACCTCGTGCCAGAGGAGGAGCGAGACGCCGAGCCCCGCGGCGACGACGCCGGCGACGTGCCGCGGCGCGAGGCGCTCGCCGAACAGCGCCGCCCCGCAGAGCGCGGAGAAGATCGGCATCGTGTAGCCGAGGATCGCGGCGCGTCCCGACGAGAGCGCCTGCACGGCGAGGATCGCGAGCACGTGCCAGACGATCATGTTCGTGATCGAGAGCTTGACGAGCTCGCCCCAGTCGGCGCGTGCGATCCGCAACGGCACGCGCTGGATCGCCAGCACCGCGGCGAGCACCGGCAGGCCGAGCCACATCGAGAGGGTGCGGAAGAAGAGCGGCGGAAAGCCGCTGACGCCGACCTTCATCACCGGCCAGTTGAGGCCCCACGTGACGGTGAGAAAGGCGAGCAGCAGGTACTGCTGGCGCGTGAACCTGAAGTCGGTCAAGGGCGAGGGTCTGCTGACGCCATGCAAGGGTTCGCGTGCGACCCTAGGAGCGGCGACCGAGATAGCGCTTGCGCCAGAAGAAGAAGCTCATGCCGACGCCGAGCACGAGCATGACGGTGAAGACGATCCAGAAGCCGGTCGGGCTGTGGATCAGCGGCAGGCCCTCGAAGTTCATGCCGAAGAAGCCGGTGACGAGGTTGAGCGGCAGGAAGATCGCGGTCAGCACGGTGAGCGCGCGCATGATGTTGTTGGTGCGGTTGCTCTGCTCCGAGAAGTGCATCTGCACCGCCGTCTCCGACGACGCCTCGAGCCGCCGCACGTGCGCGAGGACGCGCTCGATGTGCTCGAGGACGTCGCGCGAGCGCACGCGCAGCTGCTCGCGCTCGCGCCGGGTCGTGTCGTCGGTCGCGGGCGGCCACTCCTCGAGCGCGTCGAGCCACTCGACGATCGCGGCGCGCTGGTCCTCGCAGGTGTCCTCGAGGAAGTGGAGCGCGTTGCGCGAGTCGAGGAGCAGCCGCCAGCCGCTGCTGCCGCCGCCGCGCGGGTCGAACAGCTCCTCCTGCAGCTCGTCGAGCTGCCTGGTGAGGAGCTTCCTCAGCTCGAGGTAGCTGTCGACCATGAAGTTGACCATCCTGAGCATCAGGTCGGCCGGGCTCGTCGGCATGCGCGCGGCGGCGCGGCCTTCGCCCGCGGGGACCTGGCTCTTCAGCCGCTGCGCGAAGAACTCGCGCACCTGGCAGTCGGTGGGATGGACGCTCAGCAGGATGCGGTCGAAGACGACGAAGCCGACCGGACTGGTGTCGATCATCGCGATCGCGTTCTGCCGGCCCGCGCCGGGCGGACCGTCGGCGTCGACCGACTCCATCGCGCCGGCGGCGAGGCGGCGGAAGACGAGCAGGTCGTACGCCGACGTGTAGTCGAAGTTCGACGTCAGCTGCTTGTTGAGGAGGTCGGAGACGTGGAGGTCGAACAGCTGGGCGCCGGTCCACGCGAGCAGCCGCGCCTGGACCTCGCCGATCGCCGCCTCGAACGCCGAGCGGCTCGTGCCGATCCAGAGATAGCCCGAGGGCGGCAGCGTCTCGGGAAGCGTCTCGAGCTCGACGAACTGGTCGCCGAAGATGTGGAACGCGCGCAGCGGCTGCGGCATCTGCGCGAGGGTCCTAGGCGCGCTGGAGCAGGCGCGCCGCGGCGAGCGCGAAGTAGGTGAGGACGCCGTCGGCGCCGGCGCGCTTGAACGCGCCGAGCACTTCCATCATCGTCGCGTCGTGGTCGAGCCAGCCGCGTTCGGCGGCCGCCTTCAGCATCGCGTACTCGCCGCTCACCTGGTAGGCGAAGGTCGGCATCCGGAACTCGTCCTTGACGCGGCGGACGATGTCGAGGTACGGCAGGCCGGGCTTGACCATCACCATGTCGGCGCCCTCGGCGATGTCGAGCGCGACCTCGCGCAGCGCCTCGTCGCCGTTGCCGGGGTCCATCTGGTAGACCTTCTTGTTGCTCTTGCCGAGGTTGGCCGCCGAGCCGACCGCGTCGCGGAACGGGCCGTAGAACGCGCTCGCGTACTTGGCGCTGTACGCCATGATCCGCGTGTGGATGTGGCCGGCCTCCTCGAGGCTGGCGCGGATCGCGCCGATGCGGCCGTCCATCATGTCGCTCGGCGCGACGATGTCGACGCCGGCGGCGGCCTGCACGAGCGCCTGCTGCCTCAGCACCGCGACGGTCTCGTCGTTGACGATGTAGCCGCTCGCGTCGAGCAGGCCGTCCTGGCCGTGCGTCGTGTACGGATCGAGCGCGACGTCGGTCATGATGCCGAGCGCGGGGAAGCGCTTCTTCAGCTCGCGAACGATGCGCGGCACGAGTCCCTTCTCGTTCAGCGCCTCGCGGCCGTCGTCGCTCTTCAGCGACTGCTCGAGGACCGGGAACAGCGCCAGCACCGGGATGCCGAGGCGAACGCACTCCTCGGCGATCGGCAAGAGGCGATCGAGCGTGACGCGCTGGACGCCGGGCATCGACGGCACGTCCTGGACGATGCCGTTGCCGTCGAGGACGAACACCGGAAGGATCAGGTCGTTGGCGTGGACGCGCGACTCGCGGACGAGGTCGCGGCTCCAGCCGTCGCGGCGCAGCCGCCGCGGGCGGCTCGCGGGGTAGGGAGGCGGCGTCAGCACGGCCGCGATTCTAGGCGGCTCGCGCTCGCGCGCTGCCCGGCTGCGGCTTCGCCCGCTCGTCGCGTCGCGCGCATTCCTTGCGACGCGAGAGGCCGTCGCGACGGCTCACTCGCGACGCCGATAATCGCAACGATGGGTTATCTCTGGTTCAAGGCGTTCCACATCGTCTTCGTCAGCGCCTGGTTCGCAGGGCTCTTCTACCTGCCGCGGATCTTCGTCAATCTCGCCTCGGTTCCCGCCGACAGCCATGCCGAGCGCGAGCGGCTGCTCGTCATGGCGCGCCGGCTCTACCGCTTCACGAGCCTGCTCATGGTCGTCGCGATCGCGCTCGGTCTCGTCCTCTGGCTCGGCTACGGCGTCGGCAAGCAGGGGCCGCACAACGGGTGGCTCTACGCCAAGCTCGCGCTCGTGATCGTCGCGATCGGCTACCACCACGCGTGCCGTTCGCTGCTGCGCACGTTCGAGGAGTTCGCCAACGTGCGCAGCGAGCGCTGGTTTCGCGTCTTCAACGAGGCCGCGGTGCTGCTCTTCGCCGCGATCGTCGTCCTCGTCGTCGTCAAGCCGTTCTGACGATGGATCCGGGCGCCGCGTCGCTTCCGCCGCACGAGCCGCGGCGTCGGCGCGCGTTGGGCGCGGCGGCGCGCGTCGTGCCGCGCGAGTGGACGACGCGCCACCGCAGCTCGGCGGTGCCGCTGGCGTGGCTGTACGGCGCCCTGATCGTCTATGCGAGCCTGTACCCGTTCGTCGGCTGGCGCGTCCCGCCGGTCGGACCGTTCGACTTCCTGCTGCTCGGCTGGCCGCGCTGGTGGACGTGGTTCGACGTCGTCTCGAACCTGCTCGGCTACCTGCCGTTCGGCTTCCTCCTCTTCGTCGCGTTGCTCCGCAGCGGCCGCGGCAACGGCGCCGCGGCCGCGCTCGCGTGCTTCGGCGGCACGCTGCTGTCGCTGACGATGGAGACGCTGCAGAACTACCTGCCGCACCGCGTCTCGTCGAACGTCGACCTCGCGCTCAACGCGCTCGGGACGACGATCGGCGTCGCGATCGGAGCGGCGCTGCAGTGGCGCGGCGGCATCGAGCGCTGGCAGAAGCTGCGCGACCGCTGGTTCGTCGCGCGCAGCGCCGGCGGTCTCGCACTGCTCGTGCTGTGGCCGATCGGCCTGCTCTTTCCGACAGCGGTGCCGTTCGGCCTCGGCCACGTCCTCGGCCGCGTGCAGTCGCTTCTCGTCGACGCGCTGAACGACACGCCGTTCGCGGCGTGGACCGACGGCTGGGCGGTGGCGACGACGCCGCCCGGCACCCCGGTCGTCGCGGCGTCCCACGCGCTGTCGCCTTCCGCCGAGCTCGCGATCATCGTCTTCGGCCTGCTCGCGCCGTGCCTGATCGCGTTCACGATCGCGGTCCCGGGCTGGCGTCGCGTCGTCCTCGTCGCCGGCGCGATCGTCCTCGGCACGACGACGCTGACGCTCTCGACCGCGCTCAACTTCGGCCCCTCGCATGCATTCGCGTGGACGACGCAGGCAGCGCTCGACGCGCTCGCGATCGGCGGCGGCGCGGCGATGCTGCTGAGCCTCGTGCCGCGCCGCGTCGCCGGCGGCTTCGGCCTGATCGCGCTCACCGCGCTCGTCATCCTCGTCGCGCAGGCGCCCGCCGACCCGTACTTCTCGCAGAGCCTGCAGGGCTGGGAGCAGGGCCGCTTCATCCGCTTCCACGGCGCGGCGCAATGGGTCGGCTGGGTCTGGCCGTACGCCGCGTTGACCTACCTGCTGGTCCGGCTGTCGGCGCGCGACCCGGCGGGCTGAAGCGGCTTCGCCTTCGTGTTCTTCTTCGCGCCGCTCGCGCGGCGATGCGTCGCGAGGGCGGCGGCGTCGCGCTCGGCGGCGTCGATCAGCGCGTCGGCCATCCAGAGCGCGGTCCGCTCGACCTCGCGGTCGGAGACGTCCCAGATGTCCTTCAGCACCATGTACGGCTCGATGCCATAGACGATCGAGAGCGCGCGGTGCAGCCGCTCGTGCACCGCGGGCGGCAGCTTCGGCGCGAACGGTGCGAGCGCGTGCTCGAGGATGCGGACGCGGTGGCCGCGCCGGTACGGCTCCTCGTCGAGCAGGCCGGCGCGCGCGAGCGCCCACTGCTCGAGCGCGAGCTGCGCGGCGGCGCGCATCTGCGGCTCGGACTCGGTGAAGCGCGGGAACGTCTGCGCGAACAGCTCGTGCACGCGCGCGCGACCGTCGGGCTCGCTCGACGCGAACGCGCGCACCGGGCCGAGCGACGAGCCGATGACCGCGGTGACGAGGGCGCTGCGGCTCGGGAAGTAGCGGTACGTCGTCGCGCGCGAGACGTTCGAGCGCACCGCGACCTCGGCGATCGACGGCACGCGGCCCTGCTGCCGGATCAGCTCCATCGCGGTCTCGAGCAGCAGCCGGAACGTCGCCGCCTTGACGCCGCGCTCTGGCGGAAGCGTCGCTTCGGTGAGACGATGCTTGAGACGCACCATGCGGGTTAGTCCGGAGCGGTGCGGCGGACGCCGCGCTTGTGGGGGTCTCGGGCCGGCGCCTATGATGCGCCGATCGCGATTTGAGACGCAAGTCCCAAACTGAAGCGACGATCTCGCGGGGACCCCGGGTGGCCACCGCGCGACGCACAGGAGACGAGCCTTCATGAGGATCGCCAGCTGGAGCTGGGGAGGCCGGGCCCAC
>JASLGD010000319.1 GCA_030150305.1 Caldimonas sp.
CGCGCGTCGCCGGCCAGCGCGGCCTTGCACAGCTCGTGCATCAGGCGCGGCGCGACGTTCGCGGTGACGCTGATGTTGCCGTGGCCGCCGAGCAGCATCAGCGCCGCGGCGGAGTCGTCGTTGCCGGAATAGACGGCGAAGCCTTCGGGGGCGCGCCGCAGGATCGTGCTGCCGCGTGCGATGTCTCCGGTCGCTTCCTTGATGCCGACGATGCCGGGAACCTGCGCGAGGCGCAGCGCCGTCTCCGCCTGCATGTCGGCGACCGTGCGCGACGGCACGTTGTAGACGACCATCGGGATGTCGACCGCCTCGGCGACGGCGACGAAGTGGCGGTAGATGCCTTCCTGCGAAGGCTTGTTGTAGTACGGCACGACCGACAGCGTGCAGTCGGCGCCGACCTTGAGCGCGTAGCGCGAGAGCTCGATCGCCTCGGCCGTCGAGTTGCCGCCGGTGCCCGCCATGACCGGGATGCGCCCGCGCGCGTGCTCGACCGCGACGCGGATGATCTCGCAGTGCTCCTCGACCGTGACGGTCGGCGATTCGCCGGTCGTGCCGACGACGCCGACGCACTGCGTGCCCTCGGCGACGTGCCAGTCGATCAGGCGGCGCAGCGCATCGAAGTCGATGCTGCCGTCGTCGTGCATCGGCGTGACGAGCGCGACGATGCTGCCGGTGATGGTCTTCATTGCGCGGTGTCCGGAATCGGTCGATTCTAGCCTTCGCCACTGCCGGGCCCGGGCGCGAGAGGGTAGCGCGCGCAGGCGTCGTCGTCGCCCGCGCGGACCGCGGCCAGCCGCTGCACGAAGCGATCGGGCGCGGTGAGGAAGCCGTCCTCGTAGGCGACGATGCGAAGACCCTCGGCAGCGGTCAGAAGTTCACCGCGGGCGAGCAGAAAGTCGGGGCGGCGCGGCCGACCGACGGTCTCGTTGCCGGCGGCGAAGGTCTCGTACAGCAGCGCGCCTGCGGGTGCGAGCGCGGCGCGCAGAAGCGGAAAGAGCGGGCGCCAGAGATAGTTGGTGACGACGACGGCGTCGAAGCAGCGGCGGGCGAGCGGCCACGCGCCGGCCTCGATGTCGGCAGCGATCGTCTCGGCGCAATCGGCGAGCGCCACCATCGCGTCGGCGTCGCGGTCGATCGCGGTGACGCGATGGCCGCGCGCGGCGAGCCAGCGCGCGTTCCGTCCGCCGCCCGCCGCGACGTCGAGGACGCTGCCGCGCGGCGCGACCAGGTGCGCCCAGCGCACGATCCACGGCGACGGCGCGCTCACGCCGTGCGTGCCCGGCGTCGCCGTCACGTCAGAAGCACGCCCACAGTCGATTGGCGAGATCGACCGCGAGGTCGGGGCGCTGGTAGGCGGCGAACACGGCGGCGAGGGCGACGGCCGCGGCGGTCCAGCCGATGATGCGCATCCGCTTCATGCCGCCGCCGTCCGCAGGATCGCGCGCTCGCGGATCGGCAGGTTGACGAGCGCGGCGAACACGCCGAGCGCGACCGCGATCCACCAGACGACGTCGTAGCTGCCGGTCGCGTCGTACAGCCGGCCGCCGAGCCAGACGCCGAGGAAGCTGCCGACCTGGTGGCTCAAGAAGACGAAGCCGCCGAGCATCGAGAGATAGCGAACGCCGAAGATCTCGGCGACGATGCCGTTGGTGAGCGGCACGGTCGAGAGCCACAGGAATCCGATCACCGCCGCGAACACGTAGACGCTCCACGGCGTCAGCGGCGAGACGACGAAGACGACGATCGCGAGCGAGCGCAGCGCGTAGATCGTCGACAGCAGGTTCTTCTTCGCGAGGCGCCCGCCGAGCATGCCGGCGAGGTACGTGCCGAACACGTTGAAGAGGCCGATCAGCGCGAGCGCGGTCGTCGCGACGTGCGGCTGCAGGCCATGGTCCTTGAGGTAGCTCGGCATGTGCACGCCGATGAAGACGACCTGGAAGCCGCAGACGAAGTAGCCGGCGGTCAGGAGCTGGAAGCTGCGATCGCCGAACGCCTCGCGCACGGCGGCGCCCATGCTCTGCTGCCGCGTCGCGGCCGGCGCGTGCCGCGGCTCGCGCAGCCCGAACGCGAGCGGCACGATGACGAGTGCGAGGAGAGCGCAGACGAAGAGCGCGTCCTGCCAGCCGATCGTGCCGATCAGGCCGCCCTCGACCGGCACCATCAGGAACTGGCCGAACGATCCCGCAGCCGCGGTGATTCCCATCGCCCAGCTGCGCCGCTCGGGGACGACGTTGCGGCCGATGACGCCGTAGACGACCGCGTACGTCGTCCCGGCCTGCGCCATGCCGATCACGAGGCCGGTGCCGCCGAGGAACGCGGCGCCGCTCGTCGCGAGCGCCATCGCGACGAGCCCGAGCGCGTAGAGGACGCTGCCGACGACGAGGACGCGAAACGCGCCGAAGCGGTCGGCGAGCGCGCCGGCGAGCGGACCCGCGAGTCCCCAGGCGAGGTTCTGCACCGCGAGCGCGAGCGCGAACGTCTCGCGGCTCCAGCCGCGTTCGCCCGTGATCGGCTGCAGCCAGAGGCCGAAGCCGTGGCGGATGCCCATCGACATCGTCACGATCACCGCGCCGCAGACGAGCACCTGCGCAAGCGACAGCGGCCTCGTCTGCACGCTCATGCGTCGACGGTGCTGCTGGCGCGATCGATCGTCGCGATCGAAGGCGCGTCGAGCCGCAGCCGCGCCGCGGCGACGAGCTCGGCGAGCTGGCGCTCGTCGGTCGCCGAAGCGATCGGCGCGGTGATGCTCGGCCGCGCGATCTGCCAGGCGAGCGCGACCTGCGCCGGCGTCGCGCCGATCGTCGCAGCGACGGCGTCGAGCGCGCCAAGCACGCGCAGCCCGCGTTCGTTCAGGTACTTGCCCGCGCCCTTACCGCGGACGCTCTTGCCGAAGTCGGCGGCGCTGCGGTACTTGCCGGTGAGAAAGCCGCTCGCGAGCGCGTAGTAGTTGATGACGCCGACGCCGCGTTCGACGCAGAGCGGCTCGAGCGCGTCTTCGTACCCGGCGCGCTCGACGAGGTTGTAGAGCGGCTGCAGCGACTCGTAGCGCGGCAGGCCGAGCCGCTCGCTGGTGTCGAGCGCGAGCGCGAGTCGATCGGCGGCGTAGTTCGACGCGCCGATCGCCCGCACCTTGCCTTCGCGGATCAGCTCGGCGTAGGTCGAGAGCGTCTCCTCGAGCGGCGTCGTCGTGTCGTCGTCGTGCGACTGGTAGAGGTCGACGACGTCGGTCTGCAGGCGACGCAACGAGGCTTCGACTGCGCGTCGGATGTAGGCGCGCGACAGCCCCTGATCGTGCTCGCCCATGGGCTTGCCGACCTTGGTCGCGAGCACGATCCGGTTGCGCTTGCCGGACGCCTTCAGCCACTTGCCGATGATCGTCTCCGACTCGCCGCCCGAGTGGCCGGGAACCCAGCGCGAATAGACGTCGGCGGTATCGACGAAGTTCATTGCGGAGTCGACCCAGGCGTCGAGAAGGCGGAACGACTGGCGCTCGTCGACGGTCCAGCCGAAGACGTTGCCGCCGAGGCAGATCGGCGAAACGTGCAGGCCG
>JASLGD010000323.1 GCA_030150305.1 Caldimonas sp.
GCCATCTCGCCGCACACGCTGATGTCCTTGCGCAGGCGAGTCGCGCCGGCGACCGTCTGCGCGACGAGTTGCAGGACGGCGGGATGCCAGGGGTCGTAGAGGTGGGCGACCGCTTCGTCGGCGCGATCGATGGCGAGCGTGTACTGGATCAGGTCGTTGGTCCCGATCGAGGCGAAGTCGAAGTAGCGCAGCAGGCTCGGCAGCACGAGCGCGGCTGCCGGGATCTCGACCATCGCGCCGAGCTCGACCGCGCCGAACGGGCGACCGGCGTCCTGGAGCTGCTGGCGCGCGCGCGCCAGCGCCTCGAGGGTCAGCCGCACTTCGCTCAGCTGCCCGACCATCGGCAGCAGGATGCGGACGCGCCCGTGCGCGGCGGCGCGCAGCATCGCGCGCAGCTGCTGGCGAAACATCCCCGGCTCCGAAAGGCTCCAGCGAATCGCCCGCAGGCCGAGCGCCGGATTGAGCGCATGCTCGTGGCGAAGCTCGTTCGCCGACATGCGCTCGATCTCCTTGTCGGCGCCGATGTCGACGGTGCGGATCGTCACCGGCCGCCCGCGCATCCCCTGGACGACGCTGCGGTACGCCTCGTACTGCTCGTCCTCGCCCGGCAGCTCGCCCAAGCGGTTCATGAACAGGAACTCGCTGCGGAAGAGGCCGATGCCGGCCGCCCCGGCGGCGAGCGCAGCGGCGACGTCCTGCGGCCGCTCGATGTTGGCCTGCAGCTCGACCCGCTCGCCGTCGCGTGTCACCGCGGGCAAGTGGCGCAGCCGCGCCAGCCGTGCCCGCCCGGCCTCGCGCTTGCGCTTGATCGCGCGGTACTCCTCGATCGCCGAAGGCGTCGGGTCGACGAGGACGACGCCCGCGTCGCCGTCGATGACGACCCAGTCGTCCTGGCGGATCAGCCGGCTCGCCTCGCGCGCTCCGACGACCGCCGGGATGTCCATGCTGCGCGCGACGATCGCCGTGTGCGAGGTCTTGCCGCCGACGTCGGTGACGAAGCCGAGGAACACGCCGCCTTTGAACTGCAGCATGTCGGCCGGCGAGATGTCGGCGGCAACGAGGACGAGCGGATCCTCGCCGCTGTGCTCGGGCGCGATCGCATGCCCGAGCGCCTGCGCTGCGTCGCCGCCGCGGGCGAGCACGCCGAGCAGCCGCTCGACGACCTGCTCGAGATCGGCCTTGCGCTCGCGCAGGTACTCGTCTTCCATCTCGTCGAACTGGCGCGCGAGCACCTCGAGCTGCGCCGAGAGCGCCCACTCGGCGTTGTAGTGGCGTTCGCGGATCCACTGTTTCGCGGCGCCCGTGAGCGTGTCGTCGTGGAGCAGCATGAGGTGCACGTCGAGCAGCGCCGACAGCTCGGCCGGCGCGTCGGTCGGCAGGTCGCGCTTGATCGTGTTGAGCTCGCGCGTCACCGCGTTGCGCGCGCTGCGCAGACGGTCGACCTCGGCATCGACGTCTTCATCGGCGACGTAGTAGTGCGCGACGTCGAGGCGGCTCGAGGCAACCAGCACGGCTCGTCCGATCGCGATGCCGCGCGACACCGGCAACCCGAAGAGCTGGAAACTCATGGATCGATCCTAGCAGCGGCGGATGACCGCCGAGCGACCGAAGCACGATGCGCGCCCGCGTCTCGCGCAGGCAGTCGACGAACGTCTACTCGCCCTCGCCGAACTTGTCGTCGATGAGCGCGCAGAGCGCCGCCATCGCCGCGTCCGCGTCGGCGCCTTCAGTCTCGATCTCGACCTCTGCCCCGAGGCCGGCCGCGAGCATCATCACGCCCATGATGCTCTTCGCATTGACGCGCCGGCCGTTGCGCGACAGCGCGACCTCGCTGCGAAAGCTCCCGGCGAGCTTGCTCAGCTTGGCCGACGCCCGCGCGTGCAGGCCGAGCTTGTTATTGATCCTGATGGTCGCCTTCGCCATCGCCTCGTGACCTCCCGATCTGGTTCTGTGGCCGCGCCGTCGCGACCGGCATGACGCCCTGGGTCGCGCCGGCGAGCGCGCGCGTCACCAGCGACTCGAGCGACTCGGCCGGATAGCACAACGTGCGCCAGAGCATCGGCACGTTGACCCCGGCGACGACCTTGACGTGGACGCCGTCGGCGAGCCGCTGGGCGACGTTGCACGGCGTTGCGCCGAAGACGTCGGTGAAGATCAGCACGTCGCGGTCGCCCATCTGCTCGAGCATGACGCGGCCGGCCGATTCGATCTCCTCGGCCGACATCGCCGGCAGCACGTCGAGCGCTTCGACCTGGGCAGCGCAGTCGGGAAACGCGTGCTCGGCAACGGCCTTCAGCGCGGAGGCGAGGGGCGCGTGGGCGAGGATGAGGAGGCCGGGCATCGGAAGGTGGGTTCGGCTAGGGCAGGCGGATCGCGCCGAAGAAGGTGTCGACTGCCTCGCCGCCGGGGGCGTCGCCGCTGCCCAGCACGGTGGCCTGGTACAGCGTCAGCCCCTTAACGAAGAAGGCAGCGTCGGCGACGACACGGCTCCCGTCCGGCCGGTTGCCGACCGCACGCAAGCGCACGCTTTCCGGATTCGGAGTGGCGCCCGCGAGCACCAGCGGCTGGGCCTCGGCGCTGCTGCCGATGTTCGCGAGCAGCTGCGTGCGCAAGGCGGCGAGTTCCGCCGTGACCTGCCCGGGATCGCGCGCGTCGACGGTTGCGAGCGCGAAGTTCGCGCCGCCCGCGTTGCAACCGTTCATGCGCATGGCGACGAGACGACCGGCGAGCGTCACGTCGCGCCGCTGCTGCTGCGGCCGACACGGGAACAGGAGGACGGCGGCACTGCCTTCGGGTCGCGCCTCTCGCCAGTCGAGCGTCGGCGCGCAAGCGGCGAGCGTGGCGGCGAGCGCGGCGGCGGCGTTGCGGAGCTCGGTCCGGCACGCACAGTCGCTCTGCATGCGCCGATTATCCGGGCTCAAGGACAATCGCGGCATGTCCACTCCCGCCGCGCCGACGCCGATGGCGCTCGAAGGCGTTCGCGTGCTCGACCTGTCGCGCGTCCTCGCCGGACCCTGGTCGACGCAGGTGCTCGCCGACCTCGGCGCCGACGTCATCAAGGTCGAGAAGCCGGCCAAGGACGGCGCTCCCGGCGGCGACGACACGCGCGGCTGGGGACCTCCGTTCCTGCACGACCGCGACGGGCGCGAGACCAGCGACGCCGCCTACTACCTCGGCACCAACCGCAACAAGCGATCGGTGACGATCGACATCGCGACCGCCGAAGGCGCCGAGCTGGTGCGACGGCTCGCCGAGCGAGCAGACGTGCTGATCGAGAACTTCAAGGTCGGCGACCTCGCCCGCCACGGCCTCGACGCTGCCAGCCTGCTCGCGCGCAACCCGCGCCTCGTCTACTGCTCGATCACCGGCTTCGGCCAGACCGGGCCGTACCGCGAGCGCGCCGGCTACGACTACGCGATCCAGGGCATGGGCGGCCTGATGAGCGTCACCGGGCCGTCGCGCGCCGAGATCGCCGACGACGCTCCGGGCGGCGGCCCGCAGAAGGTCGGTGTCGCCGTCGCCGACCTGTTCACCGGCATGTACGCGACGGTGGCGATCCTGGCGGCGCTGCGCCACCGCGACCGCACCGGCCAGGGCCAGGCGATCGACATGGCGCTGCTCGACACGCAGGTCGCGATGCTCGCCAATCTCGGCGCGGGCTTCCTCGCCAGCGGCGTCGCACCGCAGCGCGCCGGCAACGCGCACCAGAACATCGTGCCGTACCAGGTGTTCGAGGTCGCCGACGGCCACCTCATCCTCGCGGTCGGCAACGACGGCCAGTTCGCGCGGCTGTGCGCCGTCGCCGGCTGCAGCGAGCTCGCGACCGACGCGCGCTTCGCCCGCAACGCGGACCGCGTGCGCAACCGCGCCGTCCTCGTGCCGCTGCTCGCCGCGCGCCTCAAGCTGCGCACGCGCGCCGAGTGGCTCGCCGACCTCGAGCTGGCGAAGGTGCCGGCCGGACCGATCAACGACCTCGCCGAGGTGTTCGCAGACCCGCAGGTGCAGCACCGCCGGATGGCGGTCGAGCTGCCGCATCCGCTCGCCGGCAGCGTGCGGCTCGTCGCCAGCCCGATCAAGCTCGGCGCGACGCCGGTCCGCTACCGAAGCGCGCCGCCGCTCCTGGGCGCGGACACCGACGCGGTCCTCGCCGAGATGGGATTCGACGCCGAGGCGATCGACGCGCTGCGCCGCCGCGGCGCGATCTGAACCCCGTGGGCGCGGGGTGCGAATTTCGTGAACAACTCGTCACATTTCGAGACTTCGTGACACTGTCTGGCCAGCCGGCGAGCGTCACGCTGGCGGCTGCGCCGGGCGTTATTCACACTTCGAGGCTCGCGACGCGGAGAGAGGCGGCGCGATTTCGCCACGGCACCGGACATCGCGCGATGGGCGGACCGCTGGGGTGAGCCCTCGGGCCGCCGTGCGGCAACCGCAATTTCGAGAATCGTTCATGGCCACCGGCAAACACACCGCTGCGGAAGTGCGTCGCAGCGAATCTCGTGACCCGCTCGACGGCGACGACCAGCGCTGGCACGACCTCGTGTCGCAGCTCGGCGTCGAGATCGCCGAGCCGCTCACTGCAGCGCTCGAGCGCATCCACGGCCTGACGGCGACCGGCAAGATCGACCGCGCCGGCCTGCGCGCGCTTCGCGACGAAGTCGAGCGCGCCCGTCAGGCCGGCATGATCGGCCAGCAGCTGACGCGCTTCGCTTCGGGCAAGGTCAAGCAGTCGCACGAAGTCCTGCAGCTCGAGGAAGTGCTGAAGAGCGTGCTCGCGCTGCGCGCGCGCGAGACGCAGGCGCGCGGCATCGCGCTCAAGCACGAGATGAAGTCGGCGCGCGTCATCGTCGACGCCTCGCTCCTCTTCAGCCTGCTCAACGCGATGCTCGACTGGGCGCTGGCGAACGCCCACGCGCACATCGCCTACGTCGTCGACTTCAAGACCTGGCCGGTGCACGCGCGGCTGACGTGCCGCTTCGCGAACCGGCCCGCCGACCAGGTCGACGAGAGCGTGACGACCGAGGCGTCGCCGCGCCTCGACTCGCTGACGTGGCGGCTGATCGAGCAGACCGCGTGGACGATGGGGCTCGTTCTCGACCGCAAGGACGTCGGCGGCACGACGACGGTCGTGATCGAGTTTCCGAAGACGGCGGGCGACGAGATGGTCGGGCTGTCGGCGACCGAGATCGACGACGGCGGTCCGCAGTCGAGCAACTCGAAGGCGCTCGCCGGCAGCCACGTCCTCGTCGTCGCGTCGCGCCGCGAGGTGCGCGTGCTCGTCCGCGACGCGCTGCGCAACATGGGGATGCTGGTCGACTTCGTCGCGTCGATCGGCGAGGCCGCGAGCTTCTGCCGCGAGGGCCTGCCGCACGCGATCATCGTCGACTCGATCCTGAAGGGCGCGCGCTTCAGCTCGTTCCGCGACGAGATCCTCGCCGAGGTCCCCGACTTCGTCTTCATCGAGATCCTCGAGCAGGGCTCGACCTTCGAGATGTCGGGCACCAACGGCGCGCAGATGGCGCGGATCGGCCGCGACGTCGTCGCCAGCTCGCTGCCTGCGGCGCTGATGTTCGAGCTCTCGCGCGGCCTCTGACCGCGGGCGTCCCTGTCCGCGCGAAGGCGCGCGAGCGGATCGCGCTTGCCGGTCGCGAGGCGTTCGCGGCGCCACGGTCTCAGCGCATGGCGATCGAGGCGATCGCAGCGTCGTGGCCGCAGTGCATGGCGATGACGCGATCGCGGCGCACGCGCTCTCAGCGCGTGCGCAACCCGACGAGCGCCGCGCCGACGATGAGAAGCGTCGCGACGACGAGCGATGCGGTCAGCGCGCGTCCGGTCGTCGCTGCGAGCAGCACCGTCGAAGCGAGCGGCGTCAGATAGCTGAGCAGGCCGATGCGGCGCGGATCGCTGCGCTTCAGCGCCGCGTCCCAGAAGAAGAACGCGGCGCCGAGCGGGCCAGCGCCGATGACGACGATCAGCAGCCAGTCGCGCGCCGACAGCGCGACCGCGGGCTCGAGCAACGCATGGCAGGCGAGAGCGAGCGCGCCCGAGACGAGCCCGAACAGCCCGATCGCCGCGGTCGGAAAGCGCGCCACGCGCTGCGTGCCGAGCGAGTAGGTCGCCCACACCAACGCCGATGCCGCGGCAGCGAGATAGCCCCACGACGGCGTTCCCGAGATGTTGCGGCCCCCGGCGATCGCGATCGCCGCGCCGGCGAACCCGGCGAGCGCGGCGACGACGTGCAGCGCCGTCAGCCGGATGCCGCTGAGCAGCACCGGCGCCAGGACGACGATCAGCAGCGGCCAGAGATAGTTGACGAGGTTCGCCTCGAGCGGCGGCGCGGTGCGCAGCGCAAGGAAGAGCAGCAGGTGGTAGCCGAACAGGCCGTAGATGCCGAGCAGCAGCGTCGACGGCGGGATGCGCCACTGGCGCACCAGCGGCCACGACGGCGCGCTGCCGATGACGAGCGCGAGCCCGGTGAGCAGGAACGGCGGCACGTGCGCGAGCGCGACGCCGAGCGACGCGAGCGTCGCCCAGAGCGCGATCGCCGCGAGCGCGCAGAGCGTGCCGGTCACGACGATCGACGACGGCGTCGCACGATGGGGCGAATCAGCGGTGCAGCGCGTGCCACCCGACCCACGCCACGAACGCGATTGCGAGCGCGATCGCCGGGACGCGCCAGCGCTGGCCGACGTCGCTCCAGTCGGTCTCGTCGACGGCGCGGCCGCGCTGCGCGTCGGCTTCGGCCTGCATCTGCTTCGCCCATTCGCGTCGCCGCGGCAGGTCGGCGTCGAGCGCGTCGAGGCGGCGACGCACGACCTCGGCCGACGGCCGCTCGGCCGCCGCGCGCAGCGCCGGCGCCAACGCCTGGACCTGCGCATTGGCCTCGGCGAGGCTCGTGATCGCGAGCGTCGCGCCGCACTGCGCGCAGCTGATCGACTCGCCGGTCGGCAGCGCCGCGCCGCACGCCGCGCAGCGCAGCGCGCCCTGGCGCTCGGGCGTCCGGTAGAGCGCCGGCGGCTCGATCGTGTCGAGCGGATCGAGCGCGTGGGCGAGACGCGCGACGTCGAGCAGGCTCGGGATCGACTTGCACCACGGGCAGAGCGCATCGTCCTTGCCGATCGCACCGCCGCAGTTGACGCAGTCGATGCGGCCGCGGTCGCGCAGCAGCTTGGCGCGATCGATCATCGACATCGGCCGCAGCAGCCCCTTTTCCTGCAGGAACTGCGCGAACGACTGGTACGCGCCGTGGCGGCGCCGGCACTGCAGCTGCGTCGAGCGCCCCCAGCGCGACTCGTTGTGGACGAGCTGGAGCGCGCCGTCGCAGCGTGGGCAGCGCGCGTCGTCGCGCAGCAGCTCGTGCGGCAGCGTCTGCGACGTCGCCATCTCGCCGATCAGCGCGAGCAGCGCCGGCCCGCTCAGCTGCGCGCTCTCGATGTCGTCGAACCAGACCAGGTCGCAGTGGCGGCAGACGTCGATCTCGACCGTGTGACCGTAGTGGCCGTCGAGCGCGACGCGCTGCATCGGCTTGCGGCAGTTGCCGCAGACGAGCGCCGGCTCGACCGCGGTCGCGCTCACGCGGAACTACGCGCCGACGCCCGCGGCATGCGCCTGCTGGTCGGCGTGGTAGCTCGAACGCACGAGCGCGCCGACCGCGGCGTGGCTGAAGCCCATCGCCTGCGCCTCGCGCTCGAACATCGCGAACGTCGCCGGCTCGACGTAGCGGCGCACCGGCAGGTGGTGCGCGCTCGGCGCGAGGTACTGGCCGATCGTCAGCATGTCGACGTCGTGGGCGCGCAGGTCGCGCATCACCTGCACGATCTCGTCGTCGGTCTCGCCGAGCCCGACCATCACGCCGCTCTTGGTCGGCACGCCGGGAACGAGCTCCTTGAAGCGCTTCAGGAGGGTGAGCGAGAACGCGTAGTCCGAGCCCGGGCGCGCCTGCTTGTACAGGCGCGGAGCGGTCTCGAGGTTGTGGTTCATGACGTCGGGCGGCGCCGCCTTGAGGATCTCGAGCGCGCGGTCCATGCGGCCGCGAAAGTCCGGCGTCAGGATCTCGATCCGCGTCTCGGGCGAGAGCTCGCGCGTCTTCTCGATGCAGGCGACGAAGTGCGCGGCGCCGCCGTCGCGCGGGTCGTCGCGGTCGACGCTCGTGATGACGACGTACTTGAGCTTGAGCGCCGCGATCGTCTTCGCGAGGTTGACCGGCTCGTCGGCGTCGAGCGGATCGGGGCGGCCGTGGCCGACGTCGCAGAACGGGCAGCGCCGCGTGCACTTGTCGCCCATGATCATGAACGTCGCCGTGCCCTTGCCGAAGCACTCGCCGATGTTCGGGCACGACGCTTCCTCGCACACGGTGTGCAGGCGGTGCTCGCGCAGGATCTGCTTGATCTCGTAGAAGCGCGAGCTCGCGGAGCCCGCCTTGACGCGGATCCAGTCGGGCTTCTTCAGCACCTCGCCCGCGGGCACGATGCGGATCGGAATGCGCGAGGTCTTCGCCTCGGCTTTCTGCTTGGCGCTCGGGTCGTAGATCGCCGGAGTGGTCATCGCGGGCTGAGGTAGGCGGAGAGCTTGGCGCCGAGCGTGGCAGCGACCTCGTCCCACGAGGCGCGAACGCCGATTGTAGAAAGGTCGACCGTCTTCAGCCCGGCATGGCCGCAGGGGTCGATGCGCGAGAAGGGAGCGAGGTCCATCGCGACGTTGAGTGCGACGCCGTGGTACGCACGGTGCCGGCTCACCTTGACGCCGATCGCGGCGATCTTGCCGAGTCCGGCGAACGGGTCGCCGCCGGGCGACGGCGGCGGCAGCACGGCGTGGCCGAACGGCGCATCGAGGCGGACGTAGACGCCGGGCTCGCCGCGGACGCGGTGGCCGGTGACGGCGAACGCGGCCAGCGTCTGGATCAGCGCCTGCTCGAGGCGAAAGACGTATTCCTTGACGTAGATGCCGAGACGCTCGAGGTCGACGAGCGCGTAGGCGACGACCTGTCCCGGGCCGTGGTACGTGACCTGGCCGCCGCGGTTGCTGCGCACGACGGGAATGTCGCCGGCGTCGAGGACGTGCTCGTCGCGGCCGGCGACGCCCTGCGTGAAGACGGCCGGGTGCTCGCACAGCCAAACTTCGTCCTCGCTGTCGTCGCCGCGCGCCGCGGTGAAGTCGCGCATCGCGTCGAACGCGAGGTCGTACGCGACCTGGCCGAGCACCTTGACGATCATCGGCGGCGCGACCGCGCTCGCGTGCTCAGAGCACGACCTTGACCATCGGGTGCGTCGAGAGCGTCCGGTACAGCTCGTCGAGCTGCTCGCGGCTCGTCGCGTTGATCGTGATCGTCACGCCGAGGTACTTCGAGCCGCTGCTCGGCCTCAGCTCGATCTCCGCAGCGTCGAACGACGGGTCGAAGCGGCGCGCGATCTCGGTGATCGCGTGCACGAAGCCGTCGGCGTTGGCGCCCATCACCTTGATCGGGAACCGGCACGGGTACTCGATCAGCGACTCTTCGGCGGGGATCTCTCGCATCGTCGTGTTCATCCGCCCGAGATGGGGCCGGCGCGGCGAACGGCAAGCACCGTCAGATCGACTGCGTCAGCTTGGCGCGCTGGTAGGCCTCGTAGAGCCGGCCGTAGACCGGCCCGGGCTTGCCGCGCAGCGCGCCGTGGCCGACGGCGTCGCCGTCGAGCGTCGTCACCGGCAGGATCTCCTTGGTCGCCGAGCTGAGCAGCAGCTCGTCGGCGGCGGTGACCTCCGACTCGGCGATCGGCCGCAGGTTGTAGGCGATGCCGCATTCCTCGCACAGCTCCTTCATCAGCTCGACGCGAATGCCCTCGAGGACGTGCTCGCTCTTCGGCGGGCCGAGCAATGCGCCTTCGTGGACGACCCAGACGTTCGACGCCGACGCCTCGGTGAGGTGGCCGGCGCGGAACATGATCGTCTCGACGGCGTCGCGGTCGGCCGACATCTGCCGCGCCAGCACGTTGCCGAGCAGCGAGGTGCTCTTGATGTCGCCGCGCTCCCAGCGGAAGTCGCGCGCGCTGATGCAGGCCACGCCGTGGTGGCGCTGCTCGGCCGAAGGCGGCTTCATCGGGCTCGCCATCATGAAGACGGTCGGCTCGATGCCCTGCGGCATCACGTGGTCGCGCGGCGCGACGCCGCGCGTGACCTGCACGTAGACGAGCTGGTCGGTCGCGCCGCTGCGCTCGACGAGCGCGGCGATGAGCTTCCTGCAGCGCTCGAGCCACTGATCGCGCGTGTGCGGGTTCGCTATCCGCAGCTTGGCGAGTCTGCGGCCGAGCCGCGCGAGGTGCTCGTAGAAGCGAACCAGCTTGCGGCCATAGACCGGCACGACCTCGTAGATGCCGTCGCCGAAGATGAAGCCGCGGTCGAGCACCGAGACCTTGGCCTGCGCGAGCGGCAGGTACTCGCCGTTCAGGTAGCAGAGCGTGTCGGGGAGATGGGTCTGCATGGCGGCATTGTGGCTCTCGACGGAGCCTTCGGATTGTCCGGGACAAGAGATCCTTCGCTGCGCTCAGGATGACCCGGCCCGCGCCCGGCGCGGGTCACTTGATCCAGAGCCGCAGCGCGTCCCAGGCGCGGCCGAGGATGCCGCTCTGCTCGACCGGCTCCATCACCACCAGCGGCACCTCGGTGACCGGCGCGCCCGCGGCGGTCGAGACGAGGATCCTGCCCACCTTCTGGCCCTTGGCGAGCGGCGCGATCAGCGGGTCGGTGCGCTCGATCTTGGTCTGCAGCTTGCCGCCCTCGCCCTTGGGAACGCTGATGAAGAGCGCTCCGCTCGGGCCGAGCTTGGCGACGTTGGCCGTGCCCTTCCAGACCTGCGGGGTCACGATCGGCTTGCCGTCGTCGAACAGGCGCACGGTGTCGAACGCCTGGAAGCCCCAGTTGAGGAGCTTCTGGCTTTCGTTGGCGCGCGCCTCCATCGACGTCGTGTTGAGGACGACGGTCATGATCCGCCGCTTGCCCGCGCCGCCCGCGGGCCCGAGGTTCGGGAACTCGCGCGCCGCGGTCGCGAGCAGGCAGTAGCCCGCGGCCTCGGTGTAGCCGGTCTTCATGCCGTCGACGGTCGGGTCGCGGCGCAGCAGCAGGTTGCGGTTCGGCTGCGCGATGTTGTTGTACTTGTATTCCTTGATCGAGTAGTACGGAAAGTACTCGGGGAAGTCGCTGATGATGTGCGCCGCGATCGTCGCCATGTCGCGCGCGCTGCTGAAGTGGCCGGGCTGCGTCAGGCCGGTGACGTTCTTGAAGCTGGTGTTCTTCAGGCCCCACGCCTGCGCCTGCCGGTTCATCATGTCGACGAAGACGTCGACGCTGCCGGCGACGCCCTCGGCGAGCGCGACCGCGGCGTCGTTGCCGCTCTCGACGATCAGGCCCTTCAGCAGCTCGTCGACCTTCGGCGTCATCGTCGTGTCGATGAACATCAGCGAGCCGCCGCCCTTGCGCTCGGCCCAGGCGAGCTTCGAGACGGGCAGCGTCTGCTCGAGCGTGAGCTTCTTGTCCCTGAGCGCCTGGAAGACGAGGTAGGCGGTCATCAGCTTCGTCAGCGACGCCGGGTCGTAATGGGCGTCGGCTTCGCGCTCGGCGAGCGTCTGCTTCGTCGTCAGGTCGAGGACGAGGTAGCTCTTGGCGGCGACTTCGGGCGGCTGCAGCGGCTGCGCGGCGGCGGCGGCCGCGAAGGTGACGAAGGCGAAGACGGCGAACGCGCGCGCGAACGGACGAGACAGGAGCATTGGCGGGATGGCGGAGTGAGTGGTCAGGAAACGGCGAGGTCGCGCAGCTCGCGGACGAGGACCTTCTTCAGCAGGGCGATCTGGCCGTGGAAGAAGTGGCCGACGCCGGGGAAGACGATCACCGGCAGGCCTTGCGGGCGTGCCCACGCGAGCGTCGCGGCGAGCGGAACGAGCTCGTCGCTCTCGCCGTGGACCACGATCGTATCCGCTGGCACGCTGCGCACCGCCTGCTTTTCGGTCGACGGGCCGACGAGGACGATCCGGCGCGCCTTGGCGTCGTCGGCGAGCCGCGCCGCCGCCTCGACCGCGACGAAGCCGCCGAACGAGAAGCCGCCGAGGACGAGCGGCTTGCCGGCGAACTCGTCGCGCCGGCGCCATTCGGCGATGACGGCGAGCGCATCGTCGACTTCACCGATGCCTTCGTCCCACGCGCCTTCGGACGCGCCGACGCCGCGGAAGTTGAAGCGCACGCTCGCCCAGCCGACGTCGATGCAGGCGCGCGCGATCGTCACCGAGACCTTGTTGTCGAGCGTGCCGCCGCCCTGCGGATGCGGATGGCAGACGACGGCCAGGCCGAGCGGCGTTCCCGCCGGGCGGTCGAGCGCGCACTCGATGCGGCCCGCAGGCCCCGGGATCAGCTCGCGAACCGTCCGCGGCGTCATCGTCGCTCAGCGGCCGACGTCGGGCGGCAGCAGCAGCCGCGTGACGACCTCGCCGCGCTCGAGGTGCGACTCGACGATCTCGTCGATGTCGCTCTCGTCGACGTACGTGTACCAGACGCCCTCGGGATAGACGACCGCGACCGGGCCGCCCTGGCAGCGGTCGAGACATCCCGACTTGTTGACGCGCACCTTGCCCGGGCCGGCGAGGCCGGCCTTCTTGACGCGCGACTTGCAGTGGTCGAAGCCTTGCTGCGCGCCGTCGTGCGCGCACGACTTCTCGCCGTTGTCGCGGTCGTTCAGGCAGAAGAAGATGTGCCGCTGGTAGTACGGGTCCGGCATGCAGGCGGCCGAGGTCGGCAAAGCGCGAAGCCTACACGGCCCGCGCCGGCCCTGGCGCGCTCAGAGGCTCTCGGCCGGATCGAAGTCGAGCTCGACCTTGGCGCCGTTCGGGTCGTAGGTGAAGAGCTGCCAGATCCCCGAGTCCTTCTGCCGACGCAGGTCGTAGCGAACGTTGGCGGCATCGAAGCGCGCCTTGACGGCCTTCACGTCCTTCGCCGTGAACGCCATGTGGTCGATGACGCCGGCGCGCTGCGCCGGCGGCTTGCGATCGAAATACAGGTGGACGATCGCGCCCGGCGCGTCGCCGTAGAGCCATGCGCCGTCGAAGCCGAGGTCGGGGCGATGGCCTTCGCGCAGGCCGAGCAGGCCGACGTAGAAGTCGAGCGTCTGCTGCCGGTCCTCGGCGATGACGGTGAAGTGATTCATGCCGACGATCATCGCGGTCTCCTCGTTCTCGATGGCGATTGTCAGGCGATGAGGACGAGCGCGCCGGTCGTGCGCCGCGACTCGAGCCGCGCGTGCGCCTCGGCGGCGGCGCCGAGCGCATGGCGCTCGATCGGCGGCGCGCGCAGCGCTGCGTCGGCGAGCGCGTCCCAGACGCGGCGCGCGCGCTCGGCGAGGCTCGCCTGCGTCGCGACGAAGTCGAACACCGCCGGGCGCGAGAAGGTGATCGACTTCGCGACCAGCTCGTCGCTCGAGATCGCCTGCAGCGCGCCGCTCGCCTGGCCGAGGCTGATCCAGTGGCCGCGGCGCGCGAGCGCGGCGAGGTTCTCGTCGCGCGCCGCATCGCCGATGCCGTCGACGAGCACGTCGACGCCGTCGAACTGCCGCTGCACGACGTCGGCGAAGCGGTGCTCGCGCGTCACGATCGGATGCTCGCAGCCGTACGCGCGGGCGACGCGCGCCTTCTCGTCGCTCGAAACGGTGCCGATCACGGTCGCGCCGAGGCGGCGCGCCCAGTTGCAGACGAGCAGCCCGACGCCGCCCGCGGCAGCGTGGACGAGGATCCGCGTGCCGGCGCCGACGCGGCCGAGGTCGCGCAGCACGAAGTCGGCGGTGATGCCCTTCAGCAGCGTCGCCGCGGCGATCTCGTCGTCGATCTCCGCCGGCAGGCGCACGACCCACGCCGCTGGCACGGTGCGCACGCTGCAGTACGCGCCCGGCACCGCGCCGAGATAGGCGACGCGATCGCCGGGAAGCAGACCGCTGACGCCGGGCCCGACGTCGACGACGCTTCCCGCCGCCTCCATGCCCAGCACGCCGGGCAGCGGCAGCAGCGCCGGAATCCAGCCCTTGCGCAGGTAGACGTCGAAGTAGTTGACGCCGATCGCGCGCTGGCGGATGCGCACCTCGCCCGCCGCGGGCGCCGCCGCCTCGCCGTCTTCGCTCGCCAGCACCTCGGGCCCGCCGTAGCGGCGGACGATCGCGCGTCGCGACGGCAACGGCACGCTCGACGGCATCGCGCGAGCGCCGCCGGGCGCGTCGTGCAGGTCGCCGCCGCGCTCGAGATAGCGGCGCAGGTTCGCGAAGCCCGCTTCGTAGACGTCGCGCGCGACCATCTGCGAGAGCGCGCGCTCCTGCCCGGGCGGCGTCGCGAACGTCGACTCCCAATGCCAAAACGTGCGACCGCCGTCGGTGACGGGCTTGAGCGTCAGCGTCGCGACGTAGCGCTGCAGCGGCACCGTCGCCTCGACGATGCAGTACGTGCTGCGGTGCTCGCTGTCGGAAAGCGTCAGCAGCTGCTCGCGGATCCGGTTGCCGTCCTGCAGCGTGAAGCTGCGCACGCAGCCGACCTGGTCGCCGCGCTCGCCGCCTTCGATGCGGCTCTCGGCGACGACGTCGTGCCACCGATGGTGGCTGTTGAAGTCGCGCAGCACCGCCCAGACGCGCTCGATCGGCGCATCGATGACGGTCGAGCGGACGACGCGCTGCAGCACGCTGCTCTCCTCGAGTCTTGCGCCAGGCGCCTAGCGGCGCGCGTAGTGGCGCTTCAGCGCGTCGAAGCCGCCCTGGAAGACGCCGTCGCCGATCGTCTCGACGAGCTCTCGCTCGCGGCCCTCGGCGCAGTCGAACTCGGCGCTCCACTCGGCGAAGCAGCGCGCCCCGTCGGTGACCGGCGTGAGCTTGAGCGTCGCGACGTAGTTGTCGACCCCCATCGGGCTCTCGAGGATCTCGTAGACGCACTGGTAGTCGTAGTCGGAAAGCGCGAGCAGGCGCTCGCGGATGCGGCCGCCGTCGCGGGTGTGGAAGTGACGGATGCAGCCGACGCGGTCGCTCGCCTCGCCGTTCTCGATCCTGCTGTCGGCGATCCCGGGGTGCCACTGCGGCATGCCGTTGAAGTCGCGGATCCGCGACCACACGGTGTCGGCGCTGGCGTCGATCACGCTCGAGACGTAGACCCGGATCACGCGCGTCTCCTCACTCGCCGCCCTGGTTGCGCGGACCGGGCGGCAGCGCCGGCTGGCCGCTCACGCCGCCGACGAGGCGCTGGATGTCGCCGCCCTCGATGCCGATCTCGCGCAGCAGCTGGTCGACGAGCGGCGCCTGCGCGCGGTAGCGCAGCGCCGAGTTGACGAGCCCGTCGGAGAAGCTGCCCGGGTGCGCGCCGTCGCCGCCGCCGTTGACGCTGCCGCCGCCGAGGCCGTCGACGTGGAGGATCTTGATGCCTTCGATGCGCTCCATCGGCCGCACCGACTCGCGGATGATCGCCTCGGCCTTCTCGACCAGCTTCATGCGCAGGGCCGACGCGCGCGCCTCGGGCGAGAGCATGTTGTGCGCGTCGTTCATCATCCGCGCCGCCTCGGCCTCGATCTCGGCGCGCACGCGCATCGCCATCGAGCGGATCTTGTCGGCGTCGGCGTCGGCCTCGGCCTGGGCGCGGACCGCGGCGCCGCGATCGGCACTCGCCTCCTTCTCGGCGCGCGCCGCGCTCGTGAGGCGGATCGCCTCGCGCTCGGCCGCCTGCCTGGACGCGATCAGCTCGATCGCCTTCTTGCGCTCGGCCATCTCGAGCTCGCGTGCGGTGAAGACCTTCTCCTCGGCGGAGACCGCCTCGGCGCGCGCGACATCGGCGGCCGCTTGCGCGACGCTCTGCGCCTCGCTCTCCTTGGCGACCGCGATCGCGCGCTTCTGCTCGGCGAGCTCGAGCGCCATCCGCCGCTCGATCTCGGCGGCCTGGATCGCGCGCTCCTTGGCGATCCGCTCCTGCTCGATCGTCTGCTCGGAGCGGATCCGCGCCGCGTCGATCATCTGCCGCGCCGAGATCTGGGCGCTCTCGCCGTCGTGCTCGCGCTGCGCGCGCTCGGTCTGCAGCTCGGCGCGCTGGCGGGCGCGCGCGATCTCGACCTCGCGCTGCTGCGACAAGCGTGCGTACTCGCCCTCGCGGTCGATCTCGAGCGAGAGCTTCTCGGCCTCGAGGTTCTTGTTGCGGATCGCGATCAGGGTGTCCTGCTCGACGTCGTTCCGCTGCTTCTTGCGCTGCTCGATCGTCTCGGTGAGGCGCGTCAGGCCCTCGGCGTCGAACGCGTTGCTCGGGTTGAAGAACTCCATCGACGTCTGGTCGAGCTGCGTGAGGGACACCGACTCGAGCTCGAGGCCGTTCTTGGTCAGGTCCTCGGCGGCGGCTTCGCGCACGCGTCGCACGTACGCGCCGCGCTTCTCGTGGAGCTCCTCCATCGTCATCTCGGCCGCCGCGGTGCGCAGGGCGTCGACGAACTTGCCCTCGACGAGCTCCTTCAGCTGCTCGGGCTCGGTCGTGCGGAGGCCGAGCGTCTGCGCCGCCGCCGCGACCGCCTCGGGACGCGCGGCGACGCGGACGTAGAACTCGGCGACGAGGTCGACGCGCATCCGGTCGCGCGTGATCAGCGCCTTGTCGCGGCCGCGTGCGACCTCGAGCCTCAGCGTGTTCATGTTGACCGGGATGACGTCGTGGACGATCGGCAGCACGAACGCGCCGCCGTCGAGGACGACGCGCTGGCCGCCAAGGCCGGTGCGGACGAACGAGCGCTCCTTCGAGCTGCGCAGGTAAAGCCAATGAAGCAGCCAGACGACGATCGCGACGACGATCGCGACGACGACGAGGCCGAGC
>JASLGD010000325.1 GCA_030150305.1 Caldimonas sp.
CGCGCGTCGCCGACGCGTGCCGCGCCCTCGGCCTGGCACTGCTGCCCGGGGTCGCGACCGCGAGCGAGGTCATGCAGGCCGCCGCCGACGGCTTTCGCTTCCTCAAGTTCTTTCCTGCCGGCGCGGCCGGGGGGACCGCGATGCTGAAGGCGTTCGCGGGACCGTTCGCCGACGTCGTCTTCTGTCCGACCGGCGGCATCGACGCGCAGAGCGCGCCCGAGTACCTCGCGCTCGCCAACGTCAAGGTTGTCGGCGGCTCGTGGCTGACGCCTGCCGACGCGATCGCCGCGGCCGACTGGCCGCGCATCGAGCGACTCGCGCGCGAAGCAGCGGCGCTGCCGCGCCGGCGCTGAGACGCGGGCGCGACGCTCAGGCGTCGCGCTCGATCAGCTCGATCTTGTAGCCGTCGGGGTCGGCGACGAACGCGATCATCGTCGTCCCGCCCTTGACCGGGCCGGGCTCGCGCGTCACCGTGCCACCGCCGGCGCGGATCTTCTCGCACGCAGCGCGGATGTCGGGCATGCCGAGCGCGATGTGGCCGTACGCGGTGCCGAGCTCGTACGAGCTGACGCCGTGGTTGTACGTGAGCTCGATCTCGGCCTGCTCCGGATTCGAGCCGTAGCCGACGAACGCGAGCGAATAGCCCTGCTCGGGCCGCTCGGTCGTGCGCAGCAGGCGCATGCCCATGACGCGCGTGTAGAAGTCGATCGAGCGTTGCAGGTCGCCGACCCGCAGCATGGTGTGGAGGAATCTCATGGCAGCACGCGGCCCCGTGTCAGGCGGGGTCGAAGATGAAGCACGTGGTGGACCCGTGAGCGTACAGCTTGCCGTCGCTGCCCGTGAGCTGCGCGTCGGCGGTCGCCATGCGGCCGCCGGCATGGATGATCCGGCCTTCGGCGCGCACGAACGGCAACCGGTCGGTGATCGGGCGGACCATGTTGACCTTGAGCTCGGCGGTCGTGTAGGCCTTGCCCGCGGGCAGGACCGACTGCACCGCGCAGCCGAGCGCCGAGTCGAGCAGCGTCGCGGTCCAGCCGCCGTGCACGATGCCCATCGGGTTGTAGTGCGCGAACGCCGGACGGCCCTGGAAGACGACGCGGCCGTGCTCCGCCTCGACGAGGATGAAGTCGAGCGTCTTCGAGATCGGCGGGGCCGGCAGCTCGCCGCGGATCATCGCCTGGAACAGCTCGAGGCCGCTCTTGCCGGCGATCTGCTCGCGGCTCGCGATGCCGAACTCACGCGGCGTCGCATCGATCTCGTCCTGCCTGGTCCGCCAGGCGGTCAGCAGCTCGGCGGGCGGCAGCGGCTCGGGCATGTCGGTTCCTTTCGCAGCGACTCGGATGTCGACGCGGCGCGGCGTCAGGTCGTCGCCGGGCGCGGCGTCGGTGCGGCGGGGCGACCCGCCGCGCCGAGCGCGAGGATCGACACGGCGGCGACCAGGCAGGCCGCGCCGGCCGCAAAGAGCGCCGGGTTGTAGGTGAGCAGCAGGGTGCGCGTCAGTCCCGCGCCGTACGCCGCGACCGCGGCGCCGAGCTGGTGCGCCGCGAACACCCAGCCGAAGACGAGGCCGGCGCGCTCCTTGCCGAAGTTCTGCGCCGCGAGCTTGACTGTCGGCGGCACCGTCGCGATCCAGTCGAGGCCGTAGAACATCGCGAACGCCGAGAGGCCGTACAGCGTGAAGGTCGAGTACGGCAGCCAGAAGAGCGAGAGGCCGCGCAGCGCGTAGTACCAGAAGAGGAGCTTGCGGTTGTCGAAGCGGTCGCTGAGGTAGCCCGATAGCGTCGTGCCGACGAGGTCGAAGAGGCCCATCATCGAGAGCACGCTCGCCGCCGGCACGGCGGTCATGCCGTTGTCGCTGCAAAACGAGATGAAGTGCGTCTGCACCAGGCCGTTGGTGCTGAGTCCGCAGATGAAGAAGGTGCCGGCGAGGATCCAGAACGCCTGCGAGCGCGCCGCGTCGCGCAGCACGGCGAACGGGGCGAGGAAGTTGAGCGGCACCGGCGGGCCGGCCGGCGCGTCGGCGGCGTGCGTCGCCGGCTCCTCTCCGAACGGCGCGAGCCCGACCGACTTCGGGCTGTCCTGCATGAAGAGGAAGACGAGCACGGCGACGACCACGCACGCCGCGAACACCGGCAGCAGCGCATAGCGCCAGCCGACGTGCTCGATCAGCCAGGCAGCGACCGGCAGGAAGATGAGCTGACCGGTCGCCGTGCTCGCGGCCAGCAGGCCGACGACGAGGCCGCGGCGCGTCGTGAACCAGCGATTCGCGACCATCGCGCCGAGGACGAGGGCGGTGAGGCCGGTGCCGCAGCCGAGCACGAGACCCCAGAGCACGAACAGCTGCCAGAGCTGGGTGACCTGCGTCGCGAGGATCATCGCCGCGCCGATGAAGAAGGCGGCGCAGATCATCACGCGGCGCAGGCCGTAGCGCGCGATGAAGACGGCCGCGAACGGCCCGAGCAGGCCGAACAGCGCGAAGCGGACGGCGAAGACCGACGAGAGCTGGTCGGTCGGCCAGCCGAACTCCCTGGTGAGCGGCTGCAGCATCGCGCCTGGCATCCCGAGCGCGGCCGACGTCGTCAGCATGGCGATGAAGGTGACGGCGGCGATGACCCACGCGTAGTGGTGACCGCGACGCGACAGCAGGTGGGCGAGGGCCTGGGCGAGCATGGAGGAGTTCCTTGGCGGCGCGGCGACGCGCCCGAGTCCGCGAATCTTGTAGCTGCAATGATTGTAGCTACAATTGATGGATGGGTGCGAAGCCGACGGTTCGCGAACGACCCGCCTTGCCGGCGGCGCCGGTGTCGCCGCGCGGCTGCAGCAGCCAGAAGGTGCGTCGGCTTTCGCGCAAGATCAGCCAGCACTTCGACCGCCACGTCATCGAGACGGGACTGAAGACGACCCAGTACTCGCTGCTCAATCACGTCGCCACGCTGGCGCCGGTGCGGCCCGGCGAGCTGGCCGAGGCGATGGGCCTCGGCGCCTCGACCCTCACGCGCAACCTGCAGCCGCTCGTCGCCGCCGGCTGGATCGCGGTCGGGCCCGGCGCCGACGAGCGCAGCCGCACCGTCACCCTCACCGCCGAAGGCGCGGCCAAGCGAGCCGAGGCCCGGCGCGCCTGGAAGCGGGCGCAGCTCGCCTTCAACCACAGGCTCGGCGTCCAGCGGGTCGCGCGCCTGCACGCGCTCGTCGAGGAATGCGAGGCCGCGCTCGACGCGAGCGAGGCGGCGGGCTGACGCTCAGCCCGGGTCGCTGCGCGGCGCGACCGTGTAGTTGAGCGCGAGGCGGCCGCCGTCGACGTAGACGACCTCGCCGGTCATGTAGCTCGCCGCGTCGCTGGCGAGGAACGCGCACACCGCGGCGACCTCGGCCGGATCGCCGAGCCGGCGCAGCGGCGTGCGGCTCATGATCCGCGCCTTCGCCGCCTCGCTGCCGAGCACCGCCTTCTGCGCGAGCTCGGTCGCGATCGTTCCCGGTGCGACCGCGTTGACGCGGATGCCGTGGTCGGCCAGCGAGAGCGCCATCGCGCGCGTCAGCTGGTCGATGCCGCCCTTGCTCGCGTTGTAGCTCGCGATCGTCGGGATCGCCATGACGCCGTTGACCGAGCTCATGTTGACGATCGCGCCGCTGCCGGCCTTCGCCATCTCGCGCGCGACCGCCTGCGCGACGAGGAACGCGCCCTTGAGGTTGACGCCGATCACTGCGTCCCAGTCGGCCTCGGCGACGTCGAGGAACTCGGCGGCGCGGAAGATGCCGGCGTTGTTGACGAGGACGTCGATGCGGCCGAACGCCGCGAGCGTCCCGTGCAGCGCCGCGGCGACGTCGGCGCTGCGGGCGACGTCGCATGCGAACGCGGTCGTGCGTGCGCCTGCGCCGGCGAGCTCGCGCGCGAGCGCGGCGGCGCCCGCCGTGTCGACGTCCCACAGCGCGACCGCTGCGCCGCTGGCGGCGAACAGGCGCGCGCACGCGGCGCCGATGCCTTGCGCCGCGCCGGTGACGACGACGACGCGGCCGGTGAAGTCGAAGCGGACGTTCATCGATGCGGTCTCCTGTCGAGCCAGATCGCGAGGCCCTGGGCGTTCAGCTCGAGGTCGAGCGCGAGCAGCTCGCGGATGCGCTCTTCCGCGAGCGCGACGCCGTGCGCGCGCAGGCTCGCGAGATGGATCGCCGCGAGGCCGCGGACGAGGGTGGGGTGGCGATCGGGCCCGGGCGTCGTCGTCTGCGCGAACGCGACGACCGCATCGAGCTGCGCGAGCAGCAGCGCGCCGAGCCGCGGCACGTCGACGACGCGGCCGTAGTGCGTCAGGTGCATCGCCGCGGGCGCGGCGGCGAGCATCCGTTCGATCGATCGGCGCAGCGCCTCGGGCTGGAACTGCACCGGCGTCGTCGTCGGCATGATCCAGGCGCCGCGCACGGTGTCGAACTCGCGGTACGAGAGCCCGAACGTGTCGCCGGTGAAGAACGCGCGGCTCGCTTCGTCCCAGATGCAGTGGTGGTGCAATGCGTGACCGGGCGTGTCGAGGAAGCGCAGCGGCCGGCCCGCGAGCTCGATCGTCGTGCCGTCGACGGTCGTGACGACGCGCTCGGCGGGCACCGGGACGAGCGCGCCGTACGAGCGCCGGATCTCCTCCTCGCCGTAGACGCCGGTCGCGCTGCGGACGAGATGACGCGGATCGACGAGGTGGCGCGCGCCGCGCCGATGCACGACGAGACGCGCGTTCGGCAGCTGCCGCATCAGGAGGCCGGCGCCGCCCGCATGGTCGAGATGGACGTGCGTCGCGATGACGTAGTCGACGGCGTCGACGTCGACGCCTGCGCCTGCGAGCGCCGCGAGCAGCCGCGGCACGGCATCGTTCGTCCCGGTGTCGACGAAGGCGGCGCGGCCGCGCTCGACGATCAGGTAGGCGGCGTCGAAGCACGGGCGGTGGAAGCCGGTGTCGACGACGCGGATGCCGTTGCCGATCGCCGCGACGAACGCCGGCTCGAGCGCATCGACACTGGCGGCGTTGGATCGGTTCACCTGCGGCGCTCTCGAGGTCGACGAATTCTAGGGACGGCAGAGAGCGGGTCCGCTGCGGGGTGAACGGCGCGCGCGCAGAATGGAATCAACGGGAAGCGGCGCCGCACGCGCCGGGCGAGGTGACGACATGGTTTCGTTCGATCGACGTCTCTGCGGCGCAGCCGCAGTCGCACTCGCGCTCGCGGCGCTCGCTGCCTGCACCACGGCCCCGGGCGCGCTGCCGCCGGGGACGTCGATCGACGACGCGCGCCGCAGCTTCGGCGGTGTCGCCGGCGAGTACCCGCTCGACAGCGGCGGAACGCGCCTCGAATTCCGTCAGGGCACGTACGGCAAGCAGACCTTCATGCTCGACTTCGACGCGAGCGGCCGGCTCGTCTCGACCCAGCAGGTGCTGAACCCGGAGACGTTCGCGACGATCACGCCCGGACTGACCCCGGAGCAGGTGCTGATGCGGATCGGCCATCCGGCGTTCGTCTTTCCGGTCGGCTACCAGAAGCTGCAGGTCTGGAACTACCGCTTCACCGGCATGGAGGGCGACTGCGTCGTCTTCCAGGTCTCGATCAGCAACGTCACCGGTCGGGTCAGCGACGCCGGGCCGAACACCGACCCGGCGTGCAGCCGCGGCGGCGACAAGAGCGGCTGACGCACTCGCGAGCTCGACCGCACGCGCGACCTGCGTGCGTTCCTGCCTGTCGCGGCAGCGGCTCCCGGCCTTCAGGCAGGGAGCAACTGCCGGAGCACGAACGGCAGGATGCCGCCGTGGCGGTAGTAGTCGACCTCGATCGGCGTGTCGATCCGCAGGACGAGCGGAATGCGGCGCGTCTGGCCGCCCTTGGCGTGGACGACGAGCGTCGCGTCCTGCTGCGGCTTGAGCGTGCCGCCGAGCTCGATGTCGAACGTCTCGTCGCCGCGGATGCCGAGCGACTCCCACGAGTCGCCCGACTTGAACTGCAGCGGCAGCACCCCCATGCCGACCAGGTTCG
>JASLGD010000393.1 GCA_030150305.1 Caldimonas sp.
CCTCGCTCGCTCGTCGCCGCGCACGGCGTCGGGCGTCTCGCTGCGCTGCTGCGTCGCACCGCCGACGAGCACGGCGACGATGCGCTCGTCGTCGTCGCCATCGACCCAGCGATCGCAAGCGCCGCCGCCGCGCGTGGTGCGTGTCCGTCGACCGTCGGCACGTGCGTCGCTCGCATCAGGTCGCTCGCCCGCGCTGCCGGTTGGGAGACCTGTCAACTCTGGAGCGACGGCCTGGCGCGCCACGCGCTCGTCGTCCTCGATCGCGCGCCGCGCGGCACGCTCTCTGCGACGGGCGGCCCTTCGACTCGCGTGCCGATCGCGAACGAACACGTGACCGAAACGTGAGCATTCGTTGAAGCGCGCGTGAGTCGGCGCATCGAGACTGCCGCTCCAGGAAAGGCCGGCACGGCCGATCCGTCATCAGCACCACCCCACCACCATTTCAGGAGAACGCAATGAGCAACGCCACCTCCCACGCCGCCATCCACAGCGCCGTCGCCGGCCTGATCGCGGTCGGCCTCGCCGCCGCGAGCACCGCGGCACTCGCCGCGAAGGGCGACACGGAAAAGTGCGCCGGCATCGTCAAGGCCGGCAAGAACGACTGCGGCACGAGCAAGAGCGCGTGCGCCGGCACCGCGACCGTCGACCGCGACGCCGAAGCCTGGATCCTCGTTCCCACCGGGACGTGCGAAAGGATCGCCGGCGGCAAGGTGACCAACAAGCCCGAGAACGTGCACGGCGGCGCCGCCGCGCTGAAGAAGGGCTGACGACAGACCGCGGCCGGACGCCAGCGTTCGGCCGCCCCCACCGGCCTCGGCCGTCCGCAGAGGAGAACCTCGATGACCCACGCCACTGTCGCCTTCCAGGCGCCGCGCAGCCGAAGCGCGAGCGCGCTGTCGCGCGCGATCGTTCTCGCAACGCGCGTCGGCCGCGTGCTCGGCCGCGGCGCGCCGCTCGCCGATTTCGCCGTCCGGCTCTACGTCGCTGCCGTCTTCTTCCAGTCCGGCTTGACGAAGATCGCGAGCTGGCAAAGCACGCTGTCGCTGTTCGAGAACGAGTACGCCGTGCCGCTGCTGCCGCCCGCGCTCGCCGCGTGGCTCGGCACCGGCGTCGAGCTCGCGTTCCCGGTGCTGCTGGTGCTCGGCCTCGGCACGCGCTTCGCCGCGTTCGTGCTCTTCGTCTTCAACATCGTCGCCGTCGTCTCGTATCCCGACCTCGGCGCCGCCGGGCTGAAGGATCACCAGCTCTGGGGTCTGCTGCTCGCGGTGACGCTGCTGCATGGCGGCGGTGCGCTGTCGCTCGACCGCGCGATCGGCCGCCGTCTCGGCGTCGTCGACGCGGCGCGCTGAGCTTCGCCAAACGACGACGCGAGGACCCGCGATGGACGACGCCCGCGACATCGTCATCGTCGGCGGCGGCTTCGCCGGGACGACGCTCGCGCGTCGGCTCGAGCGGATGGCGATCGCCGGCCACCGCGTCGTCCTCGTCAGCGAGGAGAGCTACACGACGTTCCATCCGATGCTCGCCGAAGTCGTCGGCGCCGCGGTCTTCCCCGAGCACGTCGTCGCGCCGGTGCGCCACATGCTGCGGACGAGCCGCTTCGTGATGGGCCGCGTCGTCGCGGTCGACTGGCAGCGCCGCGCGGTCGTCGCCGAGACGCTCGCCGGCACACGCGAGATCGCGTTCGCGCACGTCGTGTTCGCGTTCGGCGTTCGCGCCAACCTCGACCTCGTGCCGGGGCTGACCGAGCACGCGCTGCCGCTCAAGCTCGTCGGCGATGCGCTCTTCATCCGCAACCGGGTGCTGCAGCGGGTCGCACGGATCGAGCTCGAGCGCGACGCGCCGGTGCGGCGAGCGCTCGGCCGCTTCGTGGTCATCGGCGGCGGCTTCTCGGGCGTCGAGGTCGCCGGCCAGCTCGCCGACTTCCTCGCGGGCATCGCCCGCTACTACCCGCGCGTCGCCGCCGACGAGCTCGCGGTGACGTTGATCGAAGGCACCGAGCGGCTGCTGCCCGAGCTGCCGCCGTCGCTCGGCGTCGCGGCGCAGCGCTCGCTCGCTGCCCGCGGCGTCGACGTGCGGCTCGGCGCGCGCGCGGCCGAGGTGACCGCGGACGGCGTCCGCCTCGTCGACGGCGCGACGATCGAGAGCGCGACCGTCGTCTGCACGATCGGCACGCGGCCGAATCCGCTCGTCGAGGCGCTCGACGTCGCGCTCGACCGTGGCCGCATCGTCACCGCTGCCGATCTGTCGCTCCCCGGCCGCACCGACGCCTGGGCGATCGGCGACTGCGCGCTGATCGGCAACGGCAGCGGCGTCGACAGCGGCGGCTGCGCGCCGGCGACCGCGCAGTTCGCGGTCGCCGAAGCGAATGCGCTCGCGCGCAACATCGCCGCCCGGGTCGCCGGCCGGCCGACGCGGCCGTTTCGCCACGTCTCGCGCGGCGCGATGGCGACGACCGGTCATCTCAAGGGCGTCGCGTCGCTGTTCGGCGTGCGCCTCTCCGGGCTGCCGGCGTGGCTGCTCTGGCGCGCGTACTACCTGCTGCAGATGCCGACGCTCGGCCGCAAGGTCCGCATCTGGGTCGAGTGGACGTGGGCGATGTTCTTCGCCGCCGACATCACGCACCTGCGCTTCACGCGCACCGTCGAGGCCGACGCGCCGCCCGGCGCCGGCGGCGGCGACGCAGCCGCAGCCGTCGCCGCACCCGTCACCACTCACTGAACCCTTCCACCACTGGAGTCCTCCCATGCTCAAGCAGAGATCCGCCATCGTCACCGGCTCGACCAGCGGCATCGGCCTCGGCATCGCGCGCGCGTTCGCCGAGCAAGGCGCCGACGTCATGCTCAACGGCTTCGGCAACGCCGACGAGATCGAGTTCACGCGCGCCGAGATCGAGCGCACGTGCCGCGTCCAGGTGCGCTACTCGAACGCCGACATGAGCCAGCCCGAGCAGATCCGCGCGATGGCCGCCGACGCCGAGCGCGCCTTCGGCAAGGTCGACATCGTCGTCAACAACGCCGGCATCCAGCACGTCGCTCCGGTCGAGGAGTTCCCGACCGAGAAGTGGGACGCGATCCTCGCGATCAACCTGTCGTCGGCGTTCCACCTGGTGCGCGCGGTCGTGCCGGGAATGAAGGCGCGCCGCTTCGGACGCATCGTCAACATCGCCTCGGCGCACGGCCTCACCGCGTCGCCGTTCAAGTCGGCGTACGTCGCCGCCAAGCACGGGCTGATCGGGCTCTCGAAGACGATCGCGCTCGAGGTCGCCGAGTTCGGCATCACGTCGAACACGATCTGCCCCGGCTACGTGAAGACGCCGCTGGTCGATCAGCAGATCGCCGGCCAGGCGAAGGCGCACGGCATCTCGGAGGCCGACGTCGTCCGCGACGTGCTGCTCGTCCACCAGGCGCGCAAGGACTTCGTCCGCGTCGACGAGCTCGCCGCGCTCGCGGTGTTCCTGGCGTCCGAGCACGCGGCGTCGATGACGGCGAGCGCGATCACCATGGACGGCGGCTGGACGCAGCATTGACGAACTCGACACGCGAAGGAGACACGCCATGACGACGACCCCCCGCACCCCTCCGCCCGCCGCGTCGCGGCGACGCAGCCAGGCAGCCGGCGCCGCGGTGCGCGCCCCGTCGGAGCGCGCCAAGCCGGCGCTGCCGGGGCAGGTCGTGCTCGTCCTCCAGGGCGGCGGCGCGCTCGGCGCGTACCAGGTCGGCGTCTACCAGGCGCTGCACGAAGCCGGCATCGAGCCCGACTGGGTGATCGGCACGTCGATCGGCGCGATCAATGCGGCGCTCCTCTGCGGCAATCGTCCCGAGCACCGTCTCGATCGGCTCAACGCGTTCTGGCAGCAGCTCGAGCAGCAGGCGATCGTCGGCACGGCGTTCGATCCGTTCGGGCTCGGCGCGATGTTCGGCACGATGACGACGGTGATGCGCGGCATCCCGTCCTTCTTCACGCCGAATCTCGGCGCGTGGCGCGGCACGCGCGCCGCCGCGACCGTCGAGCAGGCGTCGTACTACAGCACGGCGCCGCTGCGCGAGACGCTCGAGCAGCTCGTCGACTGGCAATACCTGTGCGACTGCAGGACGCGCCTCACCGTCGGCGCCGTCAACGTCTGCAGCGGCCAGATGCGCTACTTCGACTCGCGCAACGAGCCGCTCGGCGTCGACCACGTGATGGCGTCGGGAGCGCTGCCGCCGGCGTTCGGCGCCGTGCGCATCGACGGCGAGCCGTACTGGGACGGCGGCATCTACTCGAACACCCCGATCGAGGCGGTGCTCGACGACAAGCCGCGCCGCGACGCGCTGATCTTCGCCGTCAACGTCTGGCACCAGAAGGCGGCCGAGCCGAGCTCGATCTGGGAGGTGATGTCGAGGCAGAAGGACATCCAGTTCGCGAGCCGCGCCGACAGCCACATCGCACGGCAGAAGCAGATCCATCGCCTGCGCCACGTCATCCGCGAGCTGACCAAGGAGCTGCCCGCCGGGAAGCAGGCCGACGCCAAGGTGCAGGAGCTCGCGTCGTGGGGCTGCGGCACGCAGATGCACGTCGCCCACCTGCTCGCACCGCGGGTGAAGAGCGAGGACCACACCAAGGACATCGACTTCACGGCGCAGGGCATCCGCGTCCGCCGCGACGCCGGCTACGCCGATACGATCCGCATGATCCAGCGCGCGCCGTGGCGGGCGCCTGTGGATCCGATCGAAGGCGTGATCGAGCACGTCTGAAGCGAGAGAGCGCACGATGCCGATCGTCGTCACCAGCGTCGCCTTCCTCGTCGCCGTGCTCTGCGCCGGCGTCATGGGCTACGCGATCCAGCGCGGCGCGACGTGCACCGTCGCCGCGATCGACGAGGTCGTCAGCGCGCGCACGTTTCTGCGCCTGCGCGGCCTCGCGGAAGCGGCGCTCTGGGTCGCCGGCGGCCTCGTCGTCGCCGAGACGCTGCAGCTGCTGCCGAAGATGCCGGCGGGCTACGCCGTCAGCAGCTGGACCGTCATCGGCGGTGCCCTGCTCGGCCTCGGCGCGTACGTCAACGGCGCTTGCGTGTTCGGCGCGATCGCGCGCTTCGGCTCCGGCGAGTGGGCGTACGTGCTGACGCCGCTCGGCTTCTATCTCGGCTGCCTGACGGTGGGGCCGGTGTTCGCCGCCGCCGCGCCGACGAAGCTCGCGCAGGCCTCGCCGGTGCTGCGCGCAGCGCCCTGGCTCGTGCTGCCGTTCGCCGCCTTCGCGCTCTGGCGCGTCGCGCGCGGCTGGCAACGCATCGTGCACGGCGGCCGAGCGCGCTGGCACGAACGCTTCGCTGCGCACGTCTGGTCGCCGCATGCAGCGACGACCGTGATCGGCGTCACCTTCGTCGTCCTGCTGCTTCTCGTCGGCGGCTGGGCGTACACCGACGTCCTGGCGGAGCTCGCACGCGGCATGACCGCGAGCGTCGGCGCACGCGCTGCGCTCGCGGTCGCGCTCCTCGCCGGCGCCGCGCTCGGCGGCTGGACCGCGGGGCGGTTTCGCAGCACGCCGCTGTCGCCGATGCAGCTCGGTCGCTGCCTCGCCGGCGGCGTGCTGATGGGCTGGGGCAGCCTGCTGCTGCCCGGCGGCAACGACGGGCTCATCCTGGTCGGCATGCCGCTCGCGTGGCCGTATGCGTGGCTCGCGTTCGCGACGATGTGCGTCACGATCGCGATGGCGCAGCTCGCCGGCCGCGCCTGGGAACCGCAGCCGCTCGACCGCAACGGCGTCACCTGAGCGGCGCCGGCCGAGTCTTCACATTTCGGTCACGACCGTTGGCGAGCGTCGCCGGCTCCGTAGACTGCCCGCAGGAGATCGACGATGTCGCTGTCCCGATCGCACTGGCTGCCCCGACCGGCGCTCGCGCTGTGCGCCGGCATCGGCCTGCGCGCCGAGCACTGCCGCGAGTTCCTCGCGGCCGATCCCGACGTCGGCTTCGTCGAGGTGCACGCGGAGAACTACTTCGGCCGCGGCGGCCTGCCGCTGCAGCTGCTCGAGCGCGCGCGGCGCGACCACGCGCTCAGCCTGCACGGCGTCGGCCTCTCGATCGGCTCGACCGACCCGCTCGACGACGCGCACCTGCAGCGCCTCGCCGAGCTCGTCGATCGCTTCGAACCGGCGTTCGTCTCCGAGCACCTGTGCTGGACGTCGCACCGCGGCACGCATCTGCACGACCTGCTGCCGCTGCCGCTGACGACGGAGGCGCTCGCCCACGTCGCACGCCGCGTCGACGCCGTGCAGGAGCGGCTCGGCCGCAGGATCCTGCTCGAGAACGTGTCGAGCTACTTCGAGTACGCGCACTCGACGATTCCCGAGCCCGAGTTCCTCGCCGGCGTCGCGCGCCGCACCGGCTGCGGGCTGCTGCTCGACGTCAACAACGTCTACGTCAGCGCGCGCAACCACGGCTTCGACGCCGCCGCGTACCTCGAGCGCATTCCGCGCGACGCCGTCTTCGAGCTGCACCTCGCCGGCCACGTGCGGCGGCCGGTGCCCGGCGGCGAGATGCTGATCGACAGCCACAGCGAGCCGGTCTGCGCCGAGGTGTGGGCGCTGTACGCGCTGGCGCTGCGCCGCTTCGGCGCCGTGCCGACGCTGGTCGAGTGGGACAACGATCTGCCTGCGCTCGCGGTCCTCGTCGGCGAGGCGAGAAAGGCCGATGCGCTGCTCGCCGCGTTCGAGCGCTCGCCGTCGTTCGAGGTCGACGATGCCCTCGCTGCATGAGACGCAGGCGCTCGTCGCGGACGCGCTGCGGCGCGGCGGCGCCGCCGACGTGGCTGCGCTGCTGCGCGACCGCGGCGGCATCGCCGCCGAGCGACGCCTGCACGTCTACCGCAACAACCACGTCGCCGGCCTCGCGGCGGCGCTCGCGGCCGTGTATCCGGTGACGGCGCGCCTGCTCGGCGACGAGTTCTTCCGCCAGCTCGCGCGCGCCTACGTCGTCAGGCATCCGTCGACGTCGGCCGACCTGCATGCGTTCGGCTCGATGCTGCCGGCGTTCGTCGCTCGGCAGGCGGCGCTCGCGGGCCTGCCGTACCTCGCCGACGTCGCCGCGCTCGAATGGGCCGTGCACGAGATCTATCACGAAGCCGACGAGCAGGCGCTCGACGTCGCCACGATGGCCAACGTCGCGAGCTGCAGATGCAGACGGATCCGCGGCTGCGCCTCGGCGGCGACGTTGG
>JASLGD010000411.1 GCA_030150305.1 Caldimonas sp.
ACAACGTCGACGTCACGAAGAAGGTCGTCGACATGGCGCACGCGCGCGGCGTCACGGTCGAAGGCGAGCTCGGCTGCCTCGGGTCGCTGGAGACGATGCGCGGCGACAAGGAGGACGGCCATGGCACCGAGGCGACGATGACGCGCGACCAGCTCCTCACCGACCCCGAACAGGCTGCCGACTTCGTCAAGAAGACGCAGCTCGACGCGCTCGCGATCGCGATCGGCACCAGCCACGGCGCCTACAAGTTCACCAGGAAGCCGACCGGCGACATCCTCGCCATCGACCGCATCAAGGAGATCCACCGCCGGATCCCGAACACGCACCTCGTGATGCACGGCTCGTCGAGCGTGCCGCAGGACCTGCTCGCGGTCATCCGCGAGCACGGCGGCAAGATGAAGGAGACGTACGGCGTCCCGGTCGAGGAGATCCAGGAGGCGATCAAGCACGGCGTGCGCAAGATCAACATCGACACCGACATCCGCCTCGCGATGACCGGCGCGATCCGCAAGTACCTCGACGAGAACCCCGACAAGTTCGACCCGCGCGACTACTTGAAGCCCGCGCGCGAGGCGGCGCGGAAGATCTGCCGCGAGCGCTATCTGCAGTTCGGCTGCGAAGGGCAGGCCGCCAAGATCGCGGCGCAGCCGCTCGAGAAGGTCGCGCGCCGCTACGCCCAGGGCGAGCTCGCGCAGACGGTCGTATGACCGCTGTCATCCCGAGCGGCAGCGAAGGATCTCGTCCTTCGTTGCGCCGGGATCCTTCGCTTCGCTCAGGACGACACCGAGCGTGACTGGCGAAGACGCCCTCTTCGAGACGACGATCGCCTCGCTGCCGCTGATCGCGCGCGGCAAGGTGCGCGACAACTACGCGGTCGGCGACGACCGCATCCTGATGGTCGCGAGCGATCGACTGAGCGCGTTCGACGTCGTCATGCACGAGCCGATCCCCGGCAAGGGCCGCGTCCTCACGACGATGGCGCTCGCCTGGTTCGCGCGCCTCGGCCATGTCGTTGCCAACCACCTGACCGGCGACGACCCCGAGAGCGTCGTCGCGAGCGACGCCGAGCGCGCGCAGGTGCGCGGCCGCGCCATGCTCGTCAAGCGCCTGCGGCCGTTGCCGATCGAGGCGGTCGTGCGCGGCTACCTCGCCGGCAGCGGCTGGAAGGAGTACCAGGAGACCGGCGCGGTCTGCGGCGTGCAGCTGCCGCCGGGATTGAAGAACGCATCGAAGCTGCCGGCGCCGATCTTCACGCCGGCGACCAAGGCCGAGATGGGCGCGCACGACGAGAACATCGACTTCGAGCGCGCGAGCGACATCGTCGGCGCCGACGTCGCGGCGAAGGTGCGCGACCTCGCGATCCGCCTCTACACCGAGGCGGCAGCGTTCGCGCTCGGGCGCGGCATCGTCATCGCCGACACCAAGTTCGAGTTCGGCGTCGACCGCGACGGCACGCTGACGCTGATGGACGAGATCCTGACGCCCGACTCGTCGCGCTTCTGGCCGGCCGCGAGCGTCGTCGCGGGCGCCACGCCGCCGAGCCTCGACAAGCAGCCGGTGCGCGACTGGCTTGAGCAGGTCGTGGTCGACGGCAAGCCGTGGAACAAGAAGCCGCCGCCGCCGCCGTTGCCCGCCGAGGTCGTCGCGGCGACGAGCGAGCGGTATCGGCAGGCGCTCGCGGCGCTCGCCTGAGCGCGCGTCGCTCGCCCGCGGCGCGGGTCGAAGCGCTGTGCGCCAAGTCAAAGTTCGTGCACAGTCGGGGCGCGAACATGACGGAGTCCATGCACCGGCCTCGCTCCGTCGGGCCGGCCCCTTCACCACAAGCCCGTACCACAGGGAGAACGAAGATGAAGATCCTGAAGATGCTTTCGCTCGCCGCGCTCGCGATGTCGTTCCTGGCCGGCAGCGCCTACGCCAAGGAGGAGAGCAAGGCCGAGAAGCAGGCCGACGTCCACAAGAAGACCGACGCCGCGCTCGACCGCTTCTTCAAGGCCAAGCCCGAGCTGAAGGAAGCTGCCGAGAAGGCGCCGGGCTACGGCATCTTCACGACGTACGGCTTCAGCTTCGTGATCGGCGGCGGCGGCGGCGCGGGTGTCGTCCACGACAACAAGACCAAGCACGACACCTACATGAAGGTCGGCGGCGCGAGCGCGGGGCTGCAGCTCGGCGCGTCGCAGACCGAGGTGCTGATCGTCTTCAAGACCACCGCGGCGATGAACAACTTCATCAACAAGGGCTGGACGGCCGGCGGCTCGGCGACGGCATCGGCGGGCGCGGGCAGCGCGACCGCGGGCGGCGGCAAGGGCGAAGCGGAGGCGGGCGACGCCGCCTTCTACACGATGACGAAGAACGGACTCGAGGTCGGCCTCTCGGCAGGCGTCTCGAAGTTCTGGAAGGACAAGGAGCTCAACTGAGCTCGCCGGCGCACCCTGGCGGTCGCGACGGCCGCCGGAGCGGCGAACGAGGGGCGGCGCGGCCGCCCCTCGGCGCTCAGAAGAGCGTCATGCTGAGCTTGCGCCGGTAGGCGTCGACGACCGGGTCGCTCGGCGCCTGCACGGTCTTGCCGGTGACCTCGAGCGCGCCCTTCGCGGGCGCTCCCGCGTCGCCCTTCGGCGGCGGCGCTGCCTTCGTCATCAGCTGCAGGATCGCGACGTAGGTCTTGCGCGCGAGCTCGTCCTTCCAGCCCTTGTCGCGCATGAGGATCTCGAGCAGCTCGTCCATCGCCTGCGTGAATTCGCCGTTCGCGAAGCGGCGCTGCGCGAGCTCGAAGCGGGCGTCGAAGTCGCGCTTGTTGGCGGCGATCAGCGCCTCGAGCGTGTCGCGCGGACGAGCCTTCGGCGCCGCTTCCATCGCCGCGATCCAGTGCCCGGCGGCGACGAGCCGCTGGTCGAGCACCGGGCTCGATGCGACCGGCTCGAACGCGGCACGCGCTTCGCCGACGCGGCCGGCCTTCAGCAGCGCGCGGATGTAGTCGTAGCGCGCGGTGTCGTTGGCCGGATTGGTCGCGAGCGCGGCCTGCAGGCGGTCGAGCGCGGCGTCGGTGTCGCCCTCGGCGAGCGCTTCCTCGGCCGCCTGGTGGTCCTCGTCGGAGGCCTGTTCCTCGGCGCTCGGCACGTGCTTGTCGAGGAACCTGCGCACCTCGGGCTCGGGCAGCGCGCCGACGAAGCCGTCGACCGGCTGGCCGCCCTTGAAGAGGACGCAGAACGGGATCGAGCGGACGCCGAACATCTGCGACAGCTGCTGCGCGATCTCGGGCTCCTCGTCGGCGTTGAGCTTGACGAGCTTGAAGCGGCCGGCGTAGGCGACCTCGAGCTTCTCGAGGATCGGGCCGAGCGTCTTGCACGGGCCGCACCACGGCGCCCAGATGTCGAGCAGCACCGGCTGCGCGAGCGACGCGTGGACGAGATCGGCCTCGAGGTTCTTGTGGGTGATGTTCTGCATGGTGTGCGCCGGGAGGTGAAGCCTCGCCGCCTACAATTCAAGCCTTGGCCGGATCCTCACACCCCGTGCGCGGCGACCCGGCGGTCGTCGGCGTCGTCATGGGCTCCAGCAGCGACTGGGAGACGCTCCGCGCCGCCGTCGAGATTCTCGCCGAGTTCGGCATCGCCCACGAGGCGAAGGTCGTCTCCGCGCACCGCATGCCCGACGAGATGTTCGCGTACGCCGAAGGCGCCGCCGCGCGCGGCCTGAAGGCGATCATCGCTGGCGCCGGCGGTGCCGCGCACCTGCCCGGCATGCTCGCGGCGAAGACGACCGTGCCCGTGCTCGGCGTGCCGGTCGAGAGCCGGGCGCTGAAAGGCGTCGACTCGCTCTACTCGATCGTGCAGATGCCCAAGGGCGTGCCGGTCGCGACGTTCGCGATCGGCGCCGCCGGGGCGGCGAACGCGGCGCTCTTCGCGGTCGCGATGCTCGCGAGCGCCGATCCGGCGCTGCGCACGAAGCTCGACGCGTTCCGCAAGCGGCAGAGCGACGCTGCGCGGGCGATGAGCGCCGAGCTCAAGTGAGCGCGGAGGCGTTCGTCGCCCCCGGCGCGACGCTCGGGGTTCTCGGCGGCGGGCAGCTCGGCCGCATGTTCGTCCACGCCGCAGAGCGTCTCGGCTACCGCACGATCGTCCTCGACCCCGACGCGGCGAGCCCGGCCGGGCTCGTCGCCCACGAGCACGTGCGCGCCGACTATCTCGACGCGGCGGCGCTCGCTCGACTCGCCGAGCGCGCCGCCGCGGTGACGACCGAGTTCGAGAACGTCCCGGCGGCGGCGCTCGCGACGCTCGCGGCGCACGTTCCGGTCGCGCCCGGGGCGACGGCGGTCGCCGTCTGCCAGGACCGCGTTGCCGAGAAGGCGGCGTTCACCCAGAGCGGCGTCGCTTGCGCGCCGCATGCGGTGATCGCTGCGCGCAGCGACGTCGAGCGCGTCGACGCGTCGCTGCTGCCCGGCATTCTCAAGACTTCGCGGCTCGGCTACGACGGCAAGGGCCAGCGCACGGTGAACGACCGCGCCGCGCTCGCCGCCGCCTTCGTCGCGCTCGGCGAGGTGCCGTGCGTGCTCGAGCAGCGGCTCGCGCTCGCCGGCGAGATCAGCGTCGTCGTCGCGCGCAACGCGAGCGGCGACGTCGTCCATCTGCCGGTGCACGACAACGTGCACGTCGGCGGCATCCTCGCGGTGACCCGCGTGCCGGCGCGCGCGCACGTCGGCGCCGCGGCGCAGCGCGAGGCGATCGCGCTCGCCGAGCGGCTCGCGCGCGCGCTCGACTACGTCGGCGTCCTCTGCGTCGAGTTCTTCGTCGTCGAAGGCGGCGCGCTCGTCGCCAACGAGATGGCGCCGCGGCCGCACAACTCGGGGCACCACAGCATCGACTCGTGCGACGTCTCGCAGTTCGAGCTGCAGGTGCGAACGCTCGCGGGCGCGCCGCTCGTCGCGCCGCGCCAGCATTCGCCGGCGGTGATGCTCAACCTGCTCGGCGATCTCTGGACGGGCGGCGTCGCGCCCGACTGGAGCCGCGTCCTCGCGCTGCCCGGCGCGCACCTGCACCTCTACGGCAAGGACGACGCGCGCCCGGGCCGCAAGATGGGTCACCTGACGGTCACCGCGGCGACCGCCGCCGACGCCGAAGCGACCGCCGCCGAAGCGGCGCGTCGCCTCGGCCTGGCGCCGCTCGCGACGGCGACGCGCTGACGCGCGACAGCGCCCGACCTCACGCTCACGATGCTGCTCGACGGACGCGACCCCGCGGCGATCGCCCGCGCTGCCGACGCGATCGCCGCCGGCGAGCTCGTCGCCTTTCCGACCGAGACCGTGTACGGGCTCGGTGCGCGCGCCGACCGCGACGACGCGGTCGCGAAGATCTTCGCCGCGAAGGGCCGGCCGCAGGACCACCCGCTGATCGTGCACGTCGCCGACCGCGCCCACGCCGATCGCTTCGCCGCTGCCGTGCCGCCGGTCGCCGAGCGCTTGATCGAAGCCTTCTGGCCGGGGCCGCTCACGGTCATCGTGCTGCGCGCCGCGGGCGTCGCCGATGCCGCCGCGGCGCGGCAGCCGACGATCGGCCTGCGCTGTCCCGCCGATCCGGTCGCGCACGCGCTCCTCGCCCAAGCCGGCGAGCGCGGCGTTGCCGGCGTCGCGGCGCCGAGCGCGAACCGCTTCGGCCGCGTCAGCGCGACGACCGCGAAGCACGTCGTCGACGAGTTCGGCGACGAGCTGCTCGTCGTCGACGGCGGTGCGGCGCGGATCGGCATCGAGTCGGCGATCGTCGACTGCTCGAGCGGATCGCCGGTGCTGCTGCGGCCCGGCATCCTGACGCGCGACCGGATCGAGACGGCAGCCGGCGCGCCGCTGCGCGCCCCCGGCGCGACGGCTCCGCGCGCGCCGGGAACGCTCGCCGCCCATTACGCGCCCAAGGCAAAGGTGCGCCTGATGACGACCGGGATGCTGAAGACCGCGCTCGACATGCTCGGCGGCGACTCGCTGAGGCTGGCGGTATATTCGCGCTCGATTCCTTCGGGCGTCGCCACCGGCCTCGTCCATCGGCGCATGCCGGCGCGGCCGGAACAGGCGGCGCACGAATTGTTTGCGGTCCTGCGTGAACTCGACGAGCAGGGCGTGCATCTGATCTGGGTCGAAGAGCCGCCGCCCGGTCCGGAGTGGGACGGGGTGCGCGACCGGCTCGACCGCGCCGCGGCGACCTGAACGATTTCCTGGAGCTTCCTGAATGAGAGACCCTCGAGCTGACCTGCGCCGCGCGCTCGGCGTCGTCGCCATCGGCGCGGCGGCGCTCGTCGCCGCGTCGTGCGGCGGCGGCGAGCCGACGACGCGCTTCCACGCCTCGCGCGTGATCGCGCTCGGCGACGAGACGAGCCAGCTCGTCGACATCGACAACAACCAGAACGCCCACAAGTACAGCGTCAACGCGACCGCATCCGACACCGACCCGACGATCGCGTGCACGAGCAATCCGCTCTGGGTGCAGAGCGTCGCGACGTTCTACGGGCTCGTGTTTCCCGAGTGCAACAACCCCGCGGCGCCGGTGGTCTCGCCGGTGAGCCGGATCCGCGCGCAGTTCGGGGCGCACGCGGCCGACCTCTCGGCGCAGATCGACGCGCAGCAGACCGAGAGCCCGTTCCAGGCGGGCGACATGGTCACGGTGATGGTCGGCATGTACGACGTCATCGACGCGTACCAGCAATATCCGGCGCTGAGCGAGCCCGACCTCGTCGCCCTCGTCGAGGCTGCCGGCGCCGAGACCGGCCGCCAGGTCAACCACCTGACCGACCTCGGCGCGAAGGTGCTGCTGTCGACGATCTTCGACATGGGCGTGACGCCGTTCGGCTTCAAGGAGCAGGCGGCGCACGCCGACACCGACCGCGGCGCGCTGCTGTCGCGGCTCTCGTTCCGCTACAACGCGTCGATGCGCGCGACGATCGTCAACGACGGCCGCAAGATCGGCCTCATCCTGATGGACGAGTTCGTGACCCAGGTCGGCACGGTGGCGAACTTCAGCGGCTACACGAACGCGACGACAGGCGTCTGCGACCTCACGCAGTCGAAGCTCGATCCGCCGTCGACGCTCGACTGCACCGCGCAGACGTTCATCTCGGGCGGCAGCGCGTCGTTCTTCTGGGCCGACGACCTCCACCTCAGCGCGACCGCGCAGAGCAGCCTCGGCTCGTTCGCGCTCGCCCGCGCGCAGAACAACCCGTTCTGAGCGCGCCGCGGCGCGCTCAGGGCGGCTCGGGCGCGGTCGGCGAGAGCGCGGGCGCGTCGCTCGCCGCCCACTCGGCGAGCGCCTCGAGCGCAGGTCGGGCCGCGTTCGCGTTGGGGTGGTTGACGATGCCGACGACGACGTAGCGCCGGCCCGAATCGGCGAGCACGAAGCCGGCGACGCCGACGACGTCGCGCAGCGACCCGGTCTTCAGGTGCGCGCGCCCGGGCGTCGCCTTCGTCCGCCTGAGCGTGCCGTCGATGCCGGCGACCGGCAGCGAGCTCATCAGCTCGGACATCACCGCGCTCGACCACGCCGACTGCAGCAGCCTGCCGAGCAGCGACGCGCTCAGCCGTGAATCGCGCGAGAGGCCCGAGCCGTTGCCGAGCACGGCGACGCTCGCGGCGCGATCGCCGACGTGGCTGCTCAGGAACTGGCGCAGCACGTCGCGCGCCGCCTCGGGCGTGCCGGCGCCGCGCTGCGTCGCGCCGAGCGTGAGGAAGAGCTGCTGCGCCATCACGTTGTTGCTCAGCTTGTTGATGTCGCGGACGACGTCGGCGAGCGGCGGCGAGCGCAGCTCGAAGGTCGGCGTCAGCGCGGGCGCGGCACCGTCGCGGACGACGCCGCTGAGCTTGCCGCCTTCCTCGGCCCACAGGCCGGCGAGCGCGCGCGCGTTGTAGCTCTTCGGGTCGGCGTACGCGAGCGGCCAGACCTTCTCGCCGCACGCGACCGGAAACGCTCCCGCGAAGTGCAGCCGCGCCGGATCGTCGAGCTCGCCCTTGAGGCCGCCGCGCCAGTCCTCGCACGCGCCGCTCGCGAGCGGCACGGTCGCATCGACGCGCACGCCGGCGAGCGGCGGATCGACGCCGACCGTCGCGACGCCGCGGCCCGGGTCGGGCGTGAACGTCAGCAGCACCGCGCGGTAGTTCAGCAGGAGCGCGTCGGCACCGGCGTTGTAGGGGCGGAGCGGCTCGCCGTCGAAGTCGGCGGGGTTCGTCTCGCCGGGAGCGAACGCGCTGCGGTCGAGGACGATGTCGCCGCGGATCTCGTGCACGCCGAGCTGCTGGACGCGCCGCACCAGGAGCCACATCCGCTCGAGGACGAGCTTGGGATCGCCGCTGCCCTTGACGACGAGGTTGCCGGTCAGGACGCCGTCGGCGACGCTGCCCTGCAGCCAGACCGGAGTCGACCACGTGAACGCCGGGCCGAGCAGCTCGAGGCCGGCGTACGTGGTCACCAGCTTCATGAGCGACGCAGGATTGACCGGCTTGTCGGCTTGCCACGCGAGCCGCGGCCGCGCCGCGTCGACCTCCTGCACCCACGCGACCATCGCGTCGCGCGGGACGTTGCCGCGCGCGAGCGCCGCCTCGACGCTGCGCGGCAGCGCGCGCGTCTCGGTCGTCGAGGGCGCGACGGCGCGCGGCGGCGCGGCGTGTGCAGGAGCGCAGGCGACGACGAGCGCGACGAGCGCGAGCGAGCTGGTGCGGCGCGCGCGACGGACGGCACCGACGGTCGTTGGCATGGCGGCGGATGATGGCACGCGCGTTGCGCGCGATCGTGCGCGGTGTGCGCCGCTACACTCGACCGATGAGATTTGCCGGCGACGCGCTTTCGCATCGCGCACGATGCCGACGCTGATCGCCTTCGACACTTCGACCGAGCGGATGACGGTCGCGTTGCGGAACCGCGATCGCGTCATCGCGCGCGAAGGCGAGGGCGGCGCGCGCGCGTCGGCAACGCTCCTGCCCGCGGTCCTCGGCGTCCTCGCCGAAGGCGGCGTCGCGCTCGCCGACGTCGACGCGATCGCGTTCGGCCGCGGCCCCGGCGCGTTCACCGGGCTGCGCACCGCGTGCGCGGTCGCGCAGGGGCTCGCGCTCGGCGCGGCCAGGCCGGTGCTGCCGATCGACACGCTGCTCGCCGTCGCCGAGGACGCGCGGCACCATGCCGTCGAGGTCCGCGTCTGGGCGCTGCTCGACGCGCGCATGGACCAGATCTACGCCGCCGAGTACGCGCACGCGAACGGTCGCTGGTCGACGCTCGTCGCGCCGTTCCTCACCGACTGCGAGTCGCTCGCTGCACGGTGGCACAGCGCGCCACCGCAGATCGTCGCCGGCAACGCGCTCGCTGCGTTCGGCGCGCGCCTGCGAACCGGCGACGCCGCCGCCGTTCCCGACGCTGCACCGCGCGCAACGGCGCTGCTGCGACTTGCGGAACAGGCCTGGGCCGACGGCGCGGCGCTCGATCCGGCGCTCGCACTGCCTCTCTACGTGCGTGACAAGGTGGCCGAGACGGAAGCGGAGCGTGCAACGCGCTCGGTCGCTGCTTCGCGCGCATTGAAATGGGCTCCGAACGAGCCCGCCCCTCCCTCTCGGAGGGAAGGGAGCGAAGCGGGGAGGGAGCAATCCTGTGCGGCGCAGCCGCGGCGGCGCGCATCGAGCGAATCGTCGGCGAAGCGTCGATCATGAGTGCGCGCCTCGATCCCAGCGCCGCCGTGCTGCGGCCGATGACCGTTGCGTCGCTCGACGGCGTCGTCGAGCTCGAGAACGCGGTCTATCCGTTTCCCTGGACGCGCGGCAACTTCGTCGACTCGCTCGTCGCCGGCTACACCGCGTGGACGCTCAACCACGTCGACGGCGATCTCGTCGGCTACTGCGTCGCGATGTCGGGCGTCGGCGAGATGCACCTGCTCAACATCACGATCGCGCCGGCAGCGCGCCGGAACGGCCACGCGCGGCGCATCCTCACCGAGCTCGTGCGCGTCTGCCGCTCGCGCCGCGAGAGCCGGCTCTGGCTCGAGGTCCGCGAGAGCAATGGCGAAGCGCGCGAGGTCTACCGCCGGCTCGGCTTCGCCGCCGTCGGCCGCCGCAAGGGCTACTACCCCGCGCCCGCCGGCCAACGCGAGGACGCGATCGTGATGAGCCTCGACGTCCTGCGCGACGACATCGATGCGCTGGACTGAGCGACAGCGCGCGATGCTGCGCGAGATGGGGATCCGGCTCTGGCTGCCGGACGACGCGCCGGTGACTGCGGTCGCGGCGACCGGCGCGCGCGCGACCGCCGACGACGTCGCGGTCGCGACCCGCACACAGCGTTCATCGCCGCCGCCGGATGCGGTCGCGGGGCGCGCGTCGTCGCCTGCGTCGCCGGTCGCGAGCGAGCCGCAGCGCCTGCCGGGGCTCGCCGCCGCCGACTGGCTCGTCGTCGGCGATGCGCTCGATCCGGCCGACCCGCAGCAGCAACAGCTGCTCGAGAACATGCTGCGCGCGATCGGCGTCGGCCTCGTCGCGCCGACCCGCGAGCGGCGCGCGGTCTACGTCGTCGCCGAGCGCGCGGCGCTCGCGCCTGCGCTCGCTGCGGTCGCGCCGCGCTGCGTGCTCGCGCTCGGCCGTGCGGCCGCGGCGGCGCTGCTCGGCGCCGACGCGCCGCTTGGCGGCTTGCGCGGCCGCCTCCACGAACACGCCGGCGTTCCCGTCGTCGTCACGTTCCCGCCCGCGTTCCTGCTCCGCCATCCGGCGGAGAAGGCGAAGGCGTGGGCCGACCTCTGCCTCGCGGTCGGCGCGCTCGCGGCCTGACGCTCAGCGCTTGACCTTGGCCGGCCGCTTCCAGCCGCGCAGCGTCGTCTGCTTCGCGCGCGCGATCGTCAGCTCGCCGGCGGGCGCCTCCTTGGCGATCGTCGAGCCGCCGCCGATCGTCGCGCCTGCGCCGATCTCGACCGGCGCGACGAGGACGACGTTGCTGCCGATGTGGGCGTCGGCGCCGATCGTCGTGCGGTGCTTGTTGGCGCCGTCGTAGTTGGCGGTGATGCTGCCGGCGCCGAAGTTGACGCGCTCGCCGACGGTCGTGTCGCCGAGGTACGCGAGGTGGTTCGCCTTCGCCGCCGCACCGAGCGTCGAGTTCTTGATCTCGACGAAGTTGCCGACGTGGACGTCGGCGCCGAGCTCGGCGCCGCCGCGCAGGCGCGCGAACGGGCCGACGAGCGCGCGCTCGCCGACGCTCGCGCCGAGCGCCTCGCCGTCGATCAGCGTGTACGGGCGGATCGTCGCGCCGGCGGCGACGCGCGCGTTCCTGAGCATGCAGTACGCGCCGACGCGGACGTCGTCGCCGAGCTCGACGGTGCCTTCGAAGATGCAGCCGACGTCGATCTCGACGTCCTGGCCGCAGCGCAGCTCGCCGCGGACGTCGAAGCGCTCGGGGTCGGCGATGCGCACGCCCTCGGCCATGAGGAGCGCCGCGGTCGCGCGCTGGCGGCGGCGCTCGAGGTCGGCGAGCTGCGCCGGGCTGTTGACGCAGAGCGAGACCGAGGTGCTCGGCGTCAACAG